>CAZTEH010000145.1:0-7659 GCA_964612345.1 uncultured Oscillospiraceae bacterium
GAAATACCTGGCCGCTGCGTTAAGGCAAATTTCGGAGCGGATCCCGGGTGAAAAATATATTGTCAGAACTCCGCCGCATTCCGGAGAAATTCTCGGCGGAGCAGTTCGCCCCTTCGGAATGCTCCGGATCAATGGGGCTGACAGTAAGAACAGGACCAGCGATCCCTGCGCTGTCAGCACCGATTCCTATTTGGGAATTGCCTATGATTAAAAACGGTTATTGAAAACAATAGCCGTTTTCTTCTTTTACCCAGCTGCCCTCCTTCGATCCATGCAGTGCGCCGAGCTGAAAGTGCGCCATGGAAATCCCCAGATCGATTTGCTCCGCTTCATGATTTTTTTTCGTGATAAAAGCGGTCAATTTATTATCCCGGTATCGGTATCCGATCGGTTTTCCGTTTGTCGCGGAAGGTGCAAGTCTTGCGGCTTCAATTCCACTCACCACCCATGCGGGCAGGCTGCTGTCCTTCTCCTTCAGGAGTTCGTCAAAGCTCTGCTTTCCTCCGTTTAATTTAGAGACCAGTAATTCTTTCACATTCTTACTCTGTGCCACATTGCCAACGGCTAAAACGCAAACGAGGTCTTCCCCATCTTTCATGCGGATGGATTTCATACATTCCTTCCGGTCGAAGGTGCCCGCGACCCAGCAGGTCCCCAAACCCTGAGAGACACATTCCAGAACGATGAATTCTCCGTAGTATCCGATTTTCTGCTTTAACTCCGGATCTCCGGCAGCGCCGACCAAAGCAATCAGAGAAGGCATACCGGTGATGAGTCCATAGGAGGCTTTAAAGCCGCTTAAAAAGTGATCCCCGTTTTCAACAAATTGCAGATTCAATCCGGTTTCTTCATTGATTTCACCGATCAGGTTTTTGATCTGTGCGGTCTTCTGAGGCTCAATTCTTTGGCCTTGATAAGTCCTCCTCGATGTCCTTTGCGCGATGGCATTGTGCCAGCTGGTTTTTAAAATCATTTTCATAATCCCCCTTTTAAATGGTATAATGAACGCAAACCATTGAGATCCAGCGTTTATATATTCTAACCCAAAAAAAGGAAACATTCAACCGTCATCATTTCTGCTTTCTAATAAATGGTTGCTATGAATAAGGCGGAATTGCGCAAAATAACAGTAGAAGCTGCACATGGAATGCAGCAATCAACAAAGGGTGGAAATGAAAGGAGAAAAAGATGTTTTGGACCAGCAGGAAAAAAAATAGTAAAAAAGAGGACGGCAAGTTTCATTCAAAACATGTGAACCATGATCCTCAGAGCGAGAGTGCCAGAACTGTATTTGGCCTTAAAAAAAGCAGCAACAGTGGGCGAGATGACAGATAAAATGAAGTTCTTTGAAGAAATGCAGGCGCATCTGCTGACAGATGATGCGCCTGCGGATTACTTTAACCGCATCAGTGAGAAGGATTTTTTTAATGAATATCCGTTTTCTCTGCTGAACCGGCTGAAGGAGGTTCCCCAGTCACCAAAGCATCATCCGGAGGGGAACGTCTGGAACCATACGATGCTGGTGGTCGATGAAGCTGCCCGGAAGAAGAAAAAGAGCAAAACCCCAGTGGCTTTTATGTGGGCTGCTTTACTGCATGATATAGGCAAAGCGGATACAACGAATAACGAAAAGGGCAGGATTACTGCCTATAACCACGAAAAGGTAGGAGCCCTGCAAGCGGAAGACTTTTTAAGGGAATTCGTGAAGGATAAAGCGATGATTCAACAGATAGCCGCGTTGATTCGTTGGCATATGCAGATCCTTTTTGTGGCGAAATCAATGAAGTTTGCAGATATCAAAGCCATGATGGAGGAAACCGACATGGAGGAGATTGCGTTATTGGGCTATTGCGACCGCATGGGCAGGCTCAATGCAGACCGGAAAGCGGAAAATGAGAATGTGAGAATCTTCCTGGTGAAATGCTGTGAATTTATAAATTCCATTGACAACGATTGTCGAATCGTGTAATTATAGTATATAATTCGAAATAAAAACTGCAAAGAACACTTAATAAGCGTTCTTTTTCATTACGCGGTATCCAGGAGAAAGGTCAATATGAATGGCAATCAATTTTATTAACCCAAACTTCAACCTGATGAGCACATCCGGAACAATCGGTACAGAACAAGGCAGCAGTTTGACGGCCAATACAAATGGTGCTTCGGGCGGCATGCAAAGCTTTTCAGATGTTTTGGAAACTGCCATTACAAATGCGAATCTGCAAAATGCTCCCGGCAGCAATGCGGTTTCCGGCACAGGCGGAAGCACGGTCAGACTTGATGATATCTTTCAAAAGGCTTCGGATACCTATCATGTGCCGGTTGAACTACTGAAGGCAGTGGCCAAGGCTGAATCCAACTTCAATCCTATGGCCGAATCCCATGCCGGAGCGCAAGGAATCATGCAGCTGATGCCCGGTACGGCAAAAAGCCTTGGAGTAACAGACTCCTTCGACCCGGAGCAGAACATTATGGGAGGCGCAAAATATTTAAGTCAGCAGCTGGAGCGCTACGACGGAAATACCACATTGGCTTTGGCAGCATATAATGCAGGTCCGGGAAATGTTGCAAAATATGAAGGAGTGCCTCCTTTTAAGGAAACACAAAATTACATAACAAAGGTAATGGGATATGCAGGAGAATCGATTACAGCAGGCGAAACCTCGCTGCAGATCCAGACTTCCAACCTCGGCGATATGGATATTAAGGATTACGCGCTGCTCATGGATTTATACCGTTATAAAATGCAGTTGAATGTCCTTTCTGATTCCGATTCCGATTCCGATTCCAAGTCAAGTGATATCTTGAGCAGTTTTAAAGGCTTGGTTTAACTGCTGAATTGTTGAAGGTGGAGCTAATGTTGCAATTTCTTAAAAAATCTGTTCAGTCCATATCCGGCCGATATAAGTATCAGCAAGAATGTATTCAGATCAGTCTGATCTATTTGATCATCGGTTTACTTTGGATTTTTTTCTCGGATAGCCTTGCTTATAATATTTCACCGAATAAGGCAGTTTTCCTGATGATGAATACCTATAAGGGTATGGTTTATGTCGTAATTACGTCGGTTATTCTGTACTTGCTTCTCAGAGGCTTATTGAAAAAAGTGGAGCAGTCCGAAAAGGACAACCTCTATTTAAGCTACAATGATGTCCTCACCGGTTTATACAACAGAAGATATTATGAAATGGAAGTAAAACGGCTGGATACGGAAAAAAACCTTCCGATTTCCGTGATTATGGCGGATGTAAACGGTCTGAAAATGATCAACGATGCCTTTGGCCATCAGCTGGGAGATCAGCTGCTGAAGAAAGCCGCCGATACAATCGGAAGCATATGCAGGCCTAAAGATGTTCTGGCGCGTTGGGGCGGCGATGAATTTGTTATATTACTGCCCAACACGACGCATGAGGAAGCAGAAAAGATTGTTGACCAGATCAAGGAAATTTGCTGCCGTGAAAACATAGATATGCTCCATGTGAGCATGTCGCTTGGATGGGATACAAAGATTTCGCTGGATGTCGATTTCGCCGAGATTCTAAAAAACGCAGAGGATGACATGTACAAGCATAAGATCATCAATAACGAAGGCCTGAGAGGAAAACTCATCAATACCATTATTAAAACGCTTTATGAAAAGAATCCCAGAGAAGAACAGCACTCGGAACGAGTGGGCGAGGTGGCGCAAAGAATCGGTGCTGCAATCGGTTTTTCTGAAACGGAAGTCGGCAAGCTGAAATTGATCGGCAAGCTCCACGATATCGGTAAAATTGCCATTGAGGATGGGATTCTCAATAAGGCTGGACAATTAACGGAGAAAGAGCAGGAAGAGATACAGCGCCATCCCGATGTAGGATATCGGATATTAAGTGCTACCAGCGAAATGCTGGATCTGGCGGATTGTGTATTGGCACATCATGAACGGTGGGACGGTAAGGGTTATCCAAGAGGACTTTCGGGGGAGCAAATACCCATTGAAGCGAGAATCATCGCTTTGGCGGATAGCTATGATGCCATGTCCAGTGAGCGGCCATATCGAAAAGCGCTGAACGAAGAGGTTATTCTCTATGAAATAAGAAAAAATTCCGGATATCAGTTCGACCCTGCTATTGCAAAAGTATTTGTGGAAAAGGTTCTGGAGAGGCCCTTCCTGTCTTAGGTATGTTGAACCATTAAAAATAATGAAATCCTTTGCGGCAATATGCGCAAAGGATTTTTTTCTGTAACCATTTTGTCCCCATATCATAAAATATTATCACATATAAAATATATTGGAGGCTTCAAATGTCATCAGAAAACATAAGTACTTCCCAGAATAAAAAAACAATCATTGTAAACGGATATGCCACGGAGGATATCACCAGGGCAACATTGGACCGATGGGCGGACGATTTAACATACGTATCCTATTATAGCTATGGATTTAATGCAGAAGGTGAATTAATACCGATCGATGATGAAGAATTGATTCAAAGCGCATTTGACAGCGGGATCGCGCCTTTGATGGTGCTGACACCATTTGATGAAACCGGAGCATATCACTATGAATTAGTAAGAGTGATTTTTACGAACCCCGAAGTAAGGGATCGATTGATCAATAATGTCGTCGTGACGGCAACGGAAAAGAATTATTACGGCGTTGTTTTTAATTTTGGCAATATCGCTGCCAGTGACAGGGATCAATTTGTGATTACCGTTTCGAAAACAGCTGCCAGAATGAATCGAAGAGGGAAATTGGTTATCGTTTCCGTAGTGCCGGGGATCAATGACGACGGACTCGATTATGAGTCGCTGAGCAGGGCTGCTAATTTCCTGGAGCTCAGGATGTTTTATTGGGAGCAGGCAAATGATCCTCCATCGGCGGTATCTCCCATCGATAAAGTACGAGAAAAGCTGGCTTACATGATAACGATAATCAATGCGCATAGCATTTTACTGGGATTATCAAACTTTGGATATGACTGGAAATTGCCGTTTATTCAAAATGCCCCTGCTGAAATAATTTCTCATATTGAAGCCGCAGACCGGGCACAAAGAGCAGGGGCAATGGTGAGTTATGATGAGATGGTGCAGTCGCCCCACTATAATTATATCAATCCATCAGGCTCGACTCATGAGGTATGGTATGAAGATGCGAGGAGCATCCGGGTCAAACTGGAACTGGTGTATGAGTATGATCTTGCCGGTGTCAGCATATGGACCATAATGAATCCTTTCCCGGTATTTACGGAAACTTTAAATGAATTGTTCACAGTATTTAAGATATAAAATTATTTTTTTAATTCAAACCAGAACGTGCTCCCTTCGTGAAGTTTGCTGGTCACTCCAAAGCGGGCATTATGCAGAAGCAGGATTTCCTTTACGATGGATAAGCCGAGACCGGTTCCCGAGGTGTTTCTGCTCTGATTGGAGCTGGATTTATAATATCTTTCCCAGATATGCGTAAGTTCGTCTTCCGGGATGCCCTGTCCCTTGTCGGACACCTCGCAGCGCACGGCATCCTTGTTCTCCGTTACCGTGATGGTAATCAGCTTGTCTTCGTCACTGTATCTCACCGCATTGTTCACCAGATTGGAAAGAACCTGCTTGATTCTCGCTTCATCTCCCGTCACCATGATATGGGGGTCACAGTGATCGATAAACTGGTAGCCTTCCTGCTCGGAAAGAAGCCGATAGGAATTCAGGATGCTGATGATGGAATCACTCATGCAGAACGTTGTAATGTTCAGTGCCTCCACTCCCGACTGCATTTTGGAAAGCACCAGCAGGTCTCCTACCAATCGATTCAGACGGTCGGCCTCGTCGATGATTACCTGCAGATGGGCGTTCCTCTTTTCCGGATTGTCGCCGGACAGATCCCGGATCATTTCCGCATAGGATTTCACCATGGTCAGCGGCGTTCTCAGATCGTGGGATACATTGGCAATGAGATCCTTATGAAGATTGTCCGCTTTTGCAAGTTCTCTGGAAGTAAAGTTCAATGTATCCGCCAGCTGTGCGATTTCGGAATAATGACCGCCTTCAAAGGTTACTTCATAATTTCCTGCAGCAAGCTGGGTTGCCGATTTTGTAATATTTACGATGGGCTTTGATATTCTGTTTGAGATCAGCAGGGATAATCCGAAGCCCAGAGCCAGAGAAATCAAGGTAACATATTTCAGCTGATTCGACAGAATGTCAACGGTGGATTCCACCGGAAACAGCGGGGAAAAGATATAGAGGATCACTTCTTGCCCCTCCGCATCGTCAAGATAGGCGCTGTAAGCCAGTGTGTTGTTCTTGCTCCCCCGGTCGGTCATGAGGATCGAAGTGCTTTGCTTGTCGCTTTGGATCAGATTCCGTTTCATGACGGCCATCTCCATCAGATAGATGTTGCCTCCCGGTATTCTTGGCTGGTCCAGATTTTGGGCCGGCGAGAAGATGATGGTTCCGTCGCTGGATTCGATATGGATATACATATCGTTTTTGTATGACAGCGCAGAGATGTATTCCACCAAATTCTCGTCTCCATAGTTCGAGATGATGGAATTAGCAACTTTCCTTGTCTGGGAAATTTTCATTTCTTCATAATAAGTATCAAGAAAGAAGATCTGCAGAAACCATAATATGATCATTAAAAGAGCTGCAAACAACGCAAAATAAAGCCATATTTTAAATTTTAAACTATTCCTGTCAAGATTAAGCTTCAAATTTATAACCTACCCCTCGCAATGTAACAATATAATCCCGATAATTACCGAGATTGTTTCGGAGATTTTTTATATGGGTATCGATGGTCCTGTCATCTCCAAAGAAATCATAGCCCCAGACATCGGAAAGCAGCTTGTCTCTGGAAAGAGCAATATTCTTATTGAGAACCAGATAAAATAAAAGCTCGTATTCCTTCGGTGTCAAATCCGCTTTTGAACCGTCAACGGTTACGGATCTGGCGGGAATGTTTATTTCCAGACCTTCGAATTTCAGAACCTCCAGATTGCTCGCGGCAGTCGGGTTCCTGCGGGAAAGCGCTACGTTGATGCGGGCCATCAGCTCCTTTGGGCTGAAGGGCTTCACAATATAATCATCGATTCCCAGCTCAAATCCGAAAAGTTTGTCATATTCTTCCCCACGGGCGGAAAGCATGATCACGGGAATATCCTTTATTTTCCTGATTTCCTTGCAGGCGGAATAACCGTCCAGCTTCGGCATCATAATATCCATAATGATCAGATCGTAATCGTTCAATTTGCACAGGCCGATTGCTTCCATGCCGTTTTCAGCCTCAGCTACTTCATAGCCGTTGAATTCCGCATATTCCCGTATCACTTCACGTATTTTCTGTTCATCATCAACAATCAATAATTTATACATCAATGTAACCTCCACTCTTAGCTCGCCATACAATTTGCGAAGCAAATTGTATGGCGAACTTATGCACAGAAATCACAAATCTTTGATTTGTAGATTTCCCCTGCGCTTTTCTCTACGATCAGTTTATTCTGTATGTATGTAGATTTGGTGACGTTTCTATGAGTATATAACAAAAAAGACTGTTTTCACAGTCTTTTTGTGTTGTGCGCCCGGCATGGGCGCAGTCTAAAGGGTGAAAGTCCCGAACATGCCCTGTAGCGGGAAATGTATAGCTAGAGGCAAGGGTGTCCACCGTGAGGTGGAATCTGA
>CAZTEH010000146.1:0-7635 GCA_964612345.1 uncultured Oscillospiraceae bacterium
CGGATGCAGATTTTTGGAGAGATTTTTATTCTGAAAAGACACTAAAGCTGCCTAATGGTGAATATACTTTTTCTGCCATCACAAGTTTTACTCTGGATAAAGAACAACAGGAAAAGGTACCGTTAAAGACAGAGTTTACTGTTGAGGTAAACTAAGAGTATATCCCTATACTAAAACTGTATTTTTTACCGCCTGAACCTTTATGCGTGTAGCAAAAATCGAAAAAATACACTCAAGGGGGCGCCAGTTTCAAGCGACATCTTTTTTGTATTCTCAAGGCACGCTGAGGCCATAGTCATATTGCAAAGACTAAAGATCTGAGATTTCAAGGCCTTGCTGGATGTATTTGCTTTTTTCATAAGGATAATGAAATCTAAGATGAAACAAATTCGAATTTAAAAGGAGACATGTATGTTGGGTTTGTTGAATTTGGGGAGTCTTGTATTTGGAATGATTGCATGGATACTTCCCATCATTGATCTCGTGCAGCATAGTAAAGCTAGTCACAGAAGGTGCGCTGTCTTTTCTGTGTCAAGTGTCAGTGCCTGTGCAATTTCACTTTGCCTACAAATTTTCGAGATGAACCATCGGGTAAATATTCAGGATTGGGCGGCACTTCTTGATACTTCATATTCTGTGGCATCGGTAGCTACATTGCTTCTTGCAGGTACGGTCATTCTTAACGCGATCACCTTAGTTGTACACTATAGAAAACGGCTAAGGGACTGATAAATTCCAATACGGCGGAACAACAAAGCCACATTTTTGTCTTATAATATATGGAGGTTTGGTATGAAAAGATTGCTTGCCATTATAATTTTTTGCGGAGGCGTCTGCTGTTTACTGGTTGGTTGTAAAAGCAGCGATAACCATCCATTTGCCGAGCCACCTGAAACAAATACGACTGAAAGCCATGTCGTATCGCTTATAAATACCAATGGACAAACAATTGCAGAAAGGTTTGACGTTCCTCAGGGATTTGTAAGGCAGGAATCAGAAGAGAAATCCTTTGCACACTATCTTCAGAATCTGTCCTTAAAGCCAGATGGTACAAAGGTAAAATATTATGATGATAGGGAAAAATCGAGAGATGTTTATTTGGCGGTTGTTGATTTTAACTTGGGCGAAAGGGACTTGCAGCAGTGCGCTGATGCCGTAATACGATTAAGAGCAGAATATTTATATGACGAGGAACGATTTAATGAAATTCACTTTAACTTTGTAAGCGGTTTTAATGCTGAATTTTCGAAATGGGCTAATGGTTATGGCATATCTGTGAATGGCAGTAAAGTTTCATGGATCAATAACAGCAATAATAATAGTTCCTATGAGAGTTTTCAAAAATATCTTGACGTCGTTTATGCTTATGCTTCTACCTTGTCTTTAGAAAACGAATTAATTGCGAAGCCGATTTCAGATCTGGCCATAGGCGATGTATTTATACAGGGCGGCTCTCCAGGCCATTGCGTCATCGTTGTCGACATGGCTTCGAATGAAAATACCGGAGAAAAAATCTTTATGCTGGCTCAAAGTTATATGCCGGCGCAAGACATTCAGATTTTAAAAGGAGATAGCGAAGGTTCTCCTTGGTTTTCTGAAAATATAGAAGATATTCTGAAAACGCCCGAGTGGACGTTCAAGGTTTCCAACCTAAAAAAATGGGAATAAGGGCCCAACAAGTGTTGTTATTTGCTATTTGATCGGTGCCGGAATCAGCGGATTAGAGAAGACGTGAAATTTCCCCAATTATTAGAATAGGCGGTATTCGCTTGTTCTTTAATCGTTTGGAAAGTTGATTACGAGTGGTATTTGCAATTGGGATAAATATGCTTGTAGGTAATAGATAAATTTAAAATAGAACATTTATTCTTGATGTCCGAATCAGGTATAATATATTTAAACCTATCAAAATCGATAGGTTTACCAAGTTAATGCTTCACGGAGGTATCTTGCTTGAGAGGAAAAACAGATAGGAGGAAATTATGAATAGAATTAATATTATTTGCTTGGGTGTTCGTGATATGAAAAGATCGATCCAATTTTACAGAGATGGACTTGGATTTCAGGCAGACGAAACGGACGACAACCCTGCTGTAATCTTTTTTAATACACCAGGGACAAAATTCGAACTGTATCCTTTAGCCCTATTGGCAGAAGATATTTCTTCTGATAATCCACCGTCATTGAGCACAGGCTTTGCGGGAATAACTTTGGCCTATAATGCAAAGACAAAGGAAGAAGTTAATGAAATAATTGAAATTGCAAAAAAGGCTGGTGCAACTATCGTAAAAGAACCTCAAGATGTTTTTTGGGGAGGGTATCATGCGTATTTTTCGGATCCTGATGGATATTATTGGGAAGTAGCTTGGGGACCAAGCTTTAACTATGATGAACAGGGCATGCTTGTTTTTTAGACCGATGAAACAGCGATATCTCGCCGCCAAGGGGATACCAGCGTCATACGGCATCTTTTTTGTATCCTCAAGGCACGTGGAGACGGTTGTACTGTTGTCCCGTAAAATGAATCTGCGTAAAATAGAGGTTGAAATAGAAGTATAGCTTTTGCCGGATTAGCGCGGCGGTAAGCTTGACACTACCTAGTAGTAAGTGGTATACTTTTCATAACAAAATAAAGACAGTTTATTTGCACCATCCTGTCTATAAACAAAACTAGGGCTATAATTAAATATTATATGAATTGATATAGTGCAATAATTTCTCGCATTTTATCTATGTAATGATATTGAAAATAGGCATAGTTTATTTGCCTATTTTTTTTATGGAAAGGATTATAACTTATGTATAGTTTAAGAACGGAACATAGCTTTGATTCAGCACATTTTTTAGCTGGCTATGAGGGGAAATGTAGTAATATACATGGACATAGATGGCAAGTTGTAATTGAAGTAAAGAGCTTGACATTGCAAACCAATCAGATGTTAAATGGGATGCTTGTTGATTTTGACCAGCTAAAGAAAGATATAAAAGAAGAAGTAGATTTTTTGGATCATGTGTTTATTATTGAGAAAAATACATTGAAACCTAGAACAGTTGCTGCATTGGAAGATGAAGGCTTTCAAATCATCGTGCTGGATTTTCGCCCAACGGCAGAAAACCTTGCAAAATATTTCTATGATAGGATGGAGCATAGAGGATATCAGGTGAAATCCGCCACAGTTTATGAAACACCAAATAATTGCGCTTCCTATGAGGAGGAAAATCCTCCAAAAGAACTCGTTGACTTTTAATCAAGATACAATGGAGGATTTAAGTGGCACAATATAAAGTGGTAGAAAAATTTGTGAGCATTAACGGAGAAGGTATTTTTGCAGGACAGTTGGCAGTATTTATCAGGTTTCAAGGATGCAATCTTTCCTGTTCCTTTTGCGATACTGCTTGGGCGAATGAGGATGATGCAGCATTTACATTCATGACTGAGCAGCAAATCAATGATTATATTAAAGAGACTGGTATCAAAAATGTGACTTTGACGGGTGGGGAACCTTTACTTGTACCTGATATATTACAACTCCTTCAATTACTTGCAACAGATCAGTTCTTGCACATTGAAATTGAAACGAACGGAAGTATAGAGTTAAATCCTTTTGCTGGTATAAGCAATCCACCTGCATTTACGATGGACTATAAGCTTCCGGGAAGTTTAATGGAAGCGAAAATGTTAGTTTCAAATTTTTTTCAACTTACAAAAAAAGATACGGTAAAATTTGTGGTGGGAAATACTGAGGATTTAAATCGTGCAAAGGAAGTCATAAAAGCATATGATTTGACAACGAAATGTCATATATATATCAGCCCTGTTTTTGGAAAAATCAACTTAGAAGAAATAGTGGATTATTTAATACAAAACTGTATGAATGGTGTAACCATGCAGTTGCAGATGCACAAAGTGATATGGGATCCAAATAAAAGAGGCGTTTAATTGCACAATTCCATGTGTAAGTATAGAAATGAGGTAGAAGAGAAATGGCAATAGATATAGGAGCAATTCAAGAACATATTAGAGGTATTATCGTAGCATTGGGGGATAATCCTGACCGTGAGGGGTTAAAGGAAACTCCTGAGCGGGTAGCACGCATGTATGAAGAAATATTTGAAGGAATGAATTATAGCAATCATGAAATTGCGGAGATGTTTCATAAAACATTTGAAGAAAATTTAGAATTTGTTCAAGGTAACCAGAATTTAATTGTGGTGAGAGATATTGATATTTTTAGTTATTGTGAACATCATTTAGCACTGATGTATGATATGAAGGTTTTGGTCGCGTATGTACCAAATGGTAAAGTAATCGGTTTAAGTAAAATTATAAGAATTGTGGATATGGTATCGAAGCGACTACAGCTTCAGGAACGAATTGGTTCGGATATCGCCGAAATCATGCAGGAAATTACCGGATCAGAAGATGTTGCAGTCTTGATTGAGGGATATCACAGCTGTATGAGCACCAGAGGAATTAAGAAAGTTTCTGCGAAAACACAGACTTCGACTTTGCGTGGCCGTTTTCAGACAGATGTTAATTTGCAAATGCGTTTAAATATAGAACAGATAGGAGATTAAGTATGAAAGCATTAGTTTTATTTAGTGGTGGAGTGGATAGTACCACATGCCTTGGCTTGGCGATCGATAAATATGGCAAAGAAAATGTAATTGTACTGTCCATTTCCTATGGGCAAAAGCATTCGAAAGAGGTAGAGGTTTCTAGGAAAATAGCAGCACATTATCAGGTGGAATATATCTACCTGGATTTAACCAAGATATTTGAATATAGTGAATGTTCTCTTTTAGATCATTCGAAGCAGGAAATCCCAAAAGGTGATTATACGAAACAGCTAAAAACGACCAAGGGGAAACCAGTATCAACCTACGTACCATTTCGAAATGGTTTGTTCTTATCCTCGGCTGCCAGTATTGCTTTATCAAAAGGCTGCAGTATTATATATTATGGAGCACATAGTGATGATGCAGCTGGAAATGCATACCCGGATTGCAGCAGTACATTTAATAATGCAATGAATGAAGCAATATATGAAGGAAGTGGAAAACAGATACGGATTGAAGCTCCTTTTGTTTCATGGACTAAAGCAGAAGTTGTAAAAAAAGGAACAGAACTAAAAGTACCTTATGAATTAACATGGAGCTGTTATGAAGGTGGAGAGAAACCATGTGGAACATGTGGTACATGCATTGACCGTGCCAAAGCCTTTGAAAGAAATGGTATAAGTGATCCAGCCATATAGAAGAAAGTGAAGGATATTATGAACGGAAGAAATAACGAAGAAACAATTGGAATTACTCTATTAGGAAATCAAGGAACGAAATATGAAATGAATTATAATCCAGAGATATTAGAAATGTTTGTGAATAAGCACCAGGAAAATGATTATTTTGTTAAATTTAATTGCCCTGAATTTACAAGTCTTTGTCCAATCACCGGACAACCGGATTTTGCGACTATTACGATATCCTATCTACCAAACGTTAACATGGTAGAAAGTAAGTCGTTAAAACTTTATCTATTTAGTTTTCGCAATCATGGAGATTTTCATGAAGATTGTGTAAACGTGATTATGAAAGATTTGATTAAACTTTTGAATCCGAAATACATTGAAGTGTGGGGAAAATTCACTCCTCGAGGCGGTATTTCCATAGATCCTTATTGCAATTATGGACAGGCAAATACCAAATGGGAGGAAATTGCTTTTAACCGCTTGGTAAACCATGACCTTTATCCAGAAAAGGTTGATAACAGATAATCCTTTTACCTAGCCACAAGAACGTTTTATTCAGTTAATGGATAATAACGGGGCTTAAAGATTGAAACTACTTATTAAGACTCCGAAAAAGGTCCAAAGTTATCATTAATACCGGAAAAAACATTTGATAGCTTCTTATAAGCCATAAAAGTAATGAAGGTCCATTAATGGCGTTTGTATATAAAAACATTGAAAAATATATTGAGGATATAATAGGTAAGTTATAATAATATGAGGTGGTGGTTGAATTGTTTGGTAGCAAATAAACGATGGTGATAGATGGGACTAGATTTGTTAAAGGCTAACAGTCGAGCCTAAAAAATTGCTATCATAGGCGTTTTTTCTGAATTATACCTCCACCAAGGACCCATCAGGTATTGACGGCATCATTGAAGCAGAATACTTATATATGCCTATGAGGGGTATTATAAAGCCGGGGACAAGGACTGTTACATCAGCACTAAGAGAAATAATCGATAATTAAGCTAAATCAGGGCTGAAACTTTTAATGTTATTATAGGAAGTAATAATTGTGATTATTATAAAGGTGAGCTATGTTTTTAATGATAGATAATTATGATTCGTTTGTATATAATTTGGTTCGATATTTGGAGGAATTAGGCGAAACCGTATTAGTTTTCAGAAATGACAAGATAACTATCGAAGAGATAAATAATATTAATCCCAAAGGCATAATAATTTCTCCCGGGCCTAAAGAACCTAAGGATTCTGGACTTTCATTAGATATAATTAAAATCTTTAAAGGAAGGATTCCTATACTAGGAATCTGTTTGGGACATCAGGCAATTGGATGTGCTTTTGGGGCGGATATCATAAAAGGACAAGAACCAGTACATGGTAAAGTCTCTGAGATTTTCCATGACGGACAGGGGGTTTTTGCTGGTATTAAAAACCCGCTAAAAGTAACCAGATACCATTCTTTGGTTATTCAAAAAAAGACACTTCCAGCTTGTTTAAAGATAACTAGTGAGACTCTCGACGGTGTTATTATGGGGATAAGGCATAGACACTTTTGTTTGGAAGGAGTTCAATTTCATCCTGAAGCTGAGTTGACAGAATGTGGTCATAATATACTGAGAAACTTTACAAACATCTGTAATAGTATAGAGAGGGTATAATGGAAATATTATGGAAATATTTTTGAAAGAAATTGCTACTAAACTGGATCCCTTTGATATTTACTCTGCATTTAAAGACGAAAAGAATATTTCTTTTTTGGACAGCGCTATGGATCCTGATAATTTGGGGAGATATTCATTTATTGGAGTTAAGCCGTTTTTAGTTCTTAAAGGAAGAAAAGATGAGTGTTATATAAATAATGTAAAATATAACTGTGGTGTATTTGATAAGCTTAGTGAAATATTAAGCGAAAATAGAATTAAAAATAATACAGGGATACCTTTTATTGGAGGATGCATCGGATACCTTTCCTATGATTTGGGGATTATATTGGAAGATATAAAGGCGAACTCCGATGAAGATATTCTACTTCCCCATTATTACTTTATATTCTACGATAATCTGATTATTTTTGACAATAAACTTGGCAAAAAATATATCTCTGCATGTGGTATTCTGAATATCCCCGATAAAAGTATCGAGGATTTAGAGAACATTATTTTAAAACAAAAAAGACTAGAATCAGGATACATTAAAACAGGTACTGCTTCAATTACATCAAATTTTACAAAGGATAGTTACGTGAAAACTGTTGGTAAAGTAAGAGAATACATTAGAAACGGGGATATCTATATTGCGAACCTGTCGCAGAGGTTTACAGCGAAAACAAACAAAGACTCCTACGACATCTACAGGGATTTGAGAAAAATAAATCCTGCAC
>CAZTEH010000147.1:0-7499 GCA_964612345.1 uncultured Oscillospiraceae bacterium
AATTGTTTTCTCTAATAGGGCCATGCAGTTTTACTTAGGTTATGATGATTTTGAGTTAAAACGAAATAGCTTTTTAGATATCATAGCGGACATTCACAGGAATAAGGCCCAATCCTTTTTTAATAATGTATCAGAAGAGACTTCTGGTTGGGAGGAATTCCTGTTTCGTGGCAAGTACGATGCGCTGAAACTTCATCTAAAAAATTTTCAGAAGAATGATCTTATATATATTTATGGTAATGAAAAATATGTAGAGTATGAAAGAATACGAAAAAAGCTGGATACTGAAATAGCAAATGCGATTAAGATTCATAAACGCTCCCTGCCAGTGAGTCTTCCAGAAACAGAAAATATCTCTTTTGCCTCCTTATATCTTCCTGCAGAAGAACTGGGCGGAGATTTATTCGATGCGTTTCAAGTGGACAATGGGCTGCTGAATGATTATTTTGAACAATATGTATGCTTTATCGCTGATGTTTCCGGACATGGTTTGGACAGCGCCATGCTGTCCATTTTTGTAAAGGATACGATAAAAAGCTTTTTCAGACTGAAGCATATTCCCGGACAAGTATTATCTCCGAAAGAAATCATGCACTTTTTTATTGAGCAGTATATGAAGGAAGGGTATCCAGGCGAGTATCTGGTTTGCCTTTTCCTGGTCGTCTTTGATTTTAAGACAAAGGAATTAACTTATTGTAATGCAGGTATTCATACATGTCCAATATTGGTCAAAGATGAAAAAAATATAATAGAGCTGAACAATGTAGGCTTGCCAATTTCATCAGCGATTGATGCTAAGTTGTTAAAGTATGAGGATTTTTCTCTGAATTTGTCCCCAACGATGACCTTGTTTATTATGACGGATGGATTATCAGAGCAAAGAACGGATAATGAATTTTATGAAGATAGACTAAAAAAGCTGGTCCCTGAAATTTATTTTCTGAAACCAGACGATATTGTCCGAAGAATTCAGGAAGATTTTACTGATTTTTCATGTTATGAGAAAATCAAAGATGATATAACCTTAGTTGTAGTTAAACTGTTCCAACATTGAACTAGTATGATTGATTTTAAAACTAGGAAGGTAAGGAGGGGGATTATATGCAGCAAATACTGGATGGCATTTTAGAAGCGATTGAAGATGAGATGAATGCCCAGAAACATTATCAAATGATGGCTGAGATGGCAGAGGATCCAAGTGTTAAGAAATTTTTCGAACAATTGAGAATGGATGAAGAAAATCATGAGAAGGTACTGCGCACCCGTTATGAAGCTTTTTCAAAAATGTTAGAAGTAGACAAAGGAGAAAAGTAGTTGAAATATGAAGTAGGCAGCCCGGAAGAATATATAAGCCAATTACCGGAAGAACGAAAAGAGAGTGTTGTGAAGTTGAGAAAAACCGTTAAGGACAATCTTCCGGCAGGTTTCCAGGAAGTTATGTCATATGGAATGATTGGTTATGTAATACCTCATAGTATTTATCCATCCGGATATCATGTAGACCCAAAGCTGCCAGTACCATTTATCAGTCTCGCTTCCCAGAAAAATTATATAGCGCTTTATCATATGGGGGTATATATTTTCCCGGAAATTTCAACATGGTTCAAGGATGAATACCCTAAATACGTAAGGACTAAGCTTGATATGGCAAAGTCATGTATCCGCTTTAAAAAAATGGATGAAATTCCGTATGAATTGATTGCGGAGCTGTGCAGAAAAATATCGATAGAGGATTATCTTAAAAAATACGAAGAAAATATAAAAAAGAATTAAATGGACAATGCCGCCAAGAAGCGATCAGTTTCTAGCGGCATTATTATTGTATACTCAAAGATTTAATAACCTAAATAGAAGCCTGGCTTTTGCCATGAGTGTTTGGGTTTGACGACTTGATATGGACGCATCATATCATGGTCCTCATGCTCGAGAATATGACAATGGAAGGGATAGATCCCGGTGAAGTCCCCGAAACGTGCAGCAAATCTGGTTATATGCCGCGATTCAGCTTTTGCGGTATCTTTCCATCCTCTTTCATTTTCGTCGGGTAACACCGGAGGACCTATATACTTAATGTTGCCGCTTGTTGTATACTCAACGACGTCAAATGGTTGCCGGTCTAAAATCTGAAATTGGATCAGATGCACATGAATAGGATGGGCAGCAGCACCTGTGTTGATGATGTTCCATACTTCAACGCTTCCCAATTCGGCTTTAATTGTAATGGGATCCGTCCACATTTTGTCTTCCAGCATAAACATTAATCTATTATACTCATCCTGTCCCACAACGATTGCTATCTTCCTTTGCTTCGCATTTTTGGTGTCAAGCAACGGTATGCTGTTAAGTTTAAGGGGCAGGGCACTATTGTCTTTAACGGGGGTACCGCTTACTCGAAACTGCATGATATCCGGAAGCGGTGTACCGAAGGGCGGGATAGAATCGTTCACAATCGTATAGGTGTTATTTTCCAGACCAGTGAAATCAATGATAACATCAGCCCTTTCCGCGGGTTCAAGCGATAACGAGCTAAGCTTCGCAGGTTTTTCAAGTAACCCTCCGTCACTGCCTATCTGATTCAAGGCCGGCAAAATCTGACCTGCCTCTCCGGAAAACAGTAAATTGTAATTACGTGAATTTGAACCGTTCAAGATACGGAATCTGTATTTTCTCGGTTCCACATCAAGATATGGCCATACCTTTCCATTCACAAGAGCATAATTGCCAAAAAAACCCGGCACAATCGATGGTTGTACTCCGTTAATATTAGGCGCAGGATAGGCTAAGGAACCATCATCGTTGAAGTTCCTGTCCTGAATCAATAATGGAATTTCATATTTTCCCGAAGGAAGATTCAAGCACTTTTCATGCTCGTCACGGATCAGGTAAAAACCGGCGAGACCTGCAAAGACATTCAGTCTCGTGATGCCTATGGCGTGGTCATGATACCATAAAGTTGTTGCTTGCTGCTTATTCGGGTAATGATAGATTGCTGATTGCCCCGGTGTAAACCAATCATCAGGAAATCCGTCGCTTTCCGGTTGCACATTCAGTCCGTGGAGATGGACAACCGTTCTTACTTCTGGATTATCCATTGCACCGTGAATCGTTTTGTCTATGGGCAGAAAATGCTTATCCGGGAGACTGTTAATCCATTTCACAGAAATCGGCTGATCCATATGAGCCTCGATTGTCGGACCGGGGTAGCAATTGCCATATCCCCAGACTTTTGTATCGGGCATATCACTGTGAAGATTCTGATAGAATTCAGTCATTTCCAGTTCATAGTATGGCTTACAGTCTTTTGCAGGGGCGGGATGCGCCACGCATGGAATTGGTAACGGATCTTTATATTTTTCAAGTGTTGGAGCCATATAATAAAACCTCCCTCTATAATGGGTATGGGTATAAATTCATGGTTCATTATATGCGGCGGAGTGATTCTAAGGTACAGTGCCAATAAACACCATGTAAGAACTTCCCAAAAAGAGATCCATGTGATAATATGTCGAAAGAGAGTTAGTGATAAAATATCAACAAATTGAGCGAGGGATGGGATTATGAATAAGGGAAAGAGTCTAAGAAACAGTACAATAGTAACTTGGGGGATTGTTGCGCTGCTGGTGATTACGGCGGTTTGTTTTACCCCATGGGGAATGGCGTCTGCAATGGAGACAGCAGATCTAGGAGTTACAATTAACGGAGAAACTATTGTGTTCCAAAGCGGATATGGTGAGCCGTTTATCGATCAAAACAGCCGGACATTGGTGCCACTCCGCGGTGTAATGGAGGCCTTCGGGGCAGAGGTTTCCTGGGACAATGATACCAGTACGGCCATTGTTTTAAAAGACGGAACCGCAGTACAGGTGCCGATCGGACAGGCATATATACTTGTAAATGGTGTATCGGTGACAAATGATACCTCTGCAGTGATCAAGGAGGAACGTACCTATTTACCAATTAGGGCTGTTCTTGAAGCCTTTGGAGCAGGTGTATCATGGGATAATGAGAACAGAACGGTTGCTGTCAGAACGGATGGGACTGTTTCAGAAATTCCCTCGGAACCCAGTCGAGGCCAGAGCCCAAGTCGTAACGGTGAACTTGATGCCATGTGGATTTCATACCTTGAGTATATGGAAATGCCGAAAGACGAAGCAGGATTTAAGGCGGCTGTCGACACAATGTTTGACCGCTGCACGGATATGGGGATGAATGCTGTTATTGTTCACGTTCGTTCACACAGCGATGCAATGTACCCATCTCGAGATTACCCATGGTCTTGTTTTGCCAGTGGAACACAGGGCGTTGATCCGGGATATGATCCACTTGAATATATGGTTTCGGCAGCTCACAGCAGAGGACTTGAATTCCATGCATGGCTGAATCCGTACAGGGTGACGGGATATGGCAGCTATTGGGATCAGGTGGCGGCAAGCAATCCGACAAAAGTTTGGCTTTCTGATAATGATCCTTCCAATGACAGATGGGTTCTTTTACATAAAGGGGAATATTATCTCAATCCGTCGGTACCCCATGTGAGACAGATGGTGGTAGACGGAATCAGTGAAATCGTCTCAAATTATGATGTGGATGGGGTTCATTTTGATGATTACTTCTATCCTACTGTGAATGATAGCGATCCTTCCATGTATTTCGATAAGCTGGAATATGATGCTTCTGGAAGTACACTTTCCATTGCAAACTGGCGCCGCAATAATGTAAATATGCTGGTTAAGGATGTCTATAAGACAGTGAAGGATGTTGGCGCTGACATCGAATTCGGAATCAGCCCAGCGGGCAATGTTGACAATCTGCGAAAGGATACCGCTTATTTTGTAGATATCGATACTTGGCTTTCCAAACCGGGATATATCGATTACATAATGCCGCAGCTTTACTGGGGCTTTGAGAGAAGAGATTCCTCGGGAAATATTGCAGCTTATGCTTTTGAGAATAATTTAAATACCTGGATCAGTCTTGCAGCAAAGGGAAATGTGAAATTATATGTCGGCTTGAATCTGGCGAATGCCGGAACCAATGTTTCTGATAATAATTCGATTTCGGAATGGCTGCGTTACGATGATATCATTGCAAGACAGGTACTGGCTGCCAGAGCGACCGGCAAAGTGGATGGCTTTGCATTTTTCAGATATGCAATGTTGGATAAAAGTGAAGCGCAGAAAGAAATCGCTCACTTAAGAAATAATATGTAGTTGATATGGAATTAATCTCAAGATATTCGAAACTGCCGTACATCTTCATCAGATGGACGGCAGCATTCGTTCGGACTGAAAGCGTGTATACCCATACTTTATATTGATTCATTTTTGTCTACCTCGGTCGATTTTACTTCTTTCCGTTTTATAGGGAATGCACTGCTTGGACTGACAGTTATTATATGCGGTCAGCGGTTGGAATGCTCTGAAGATATCATATCGAAATCTTTGGAAAAAAGAACTTTGGTAATATATTATTTTTTGAAGCTGTTTGGTGTGCACTTGATGAATTGTTGAATATAATGTTATAGAAATGATTAAAAAATGAGAAGGTGTGGGATTGAAGCTAATTCATACGCTGTTATTTTTACTGAGACCGGAAAAGTATTCTGAAGATATTGATTTAGCAAAGACATGTCTTAAATCGCTGGAAAAGGGCAGCCATAAGACATTGGTAGTTTACAATCAAGGCCCGTTATCTAATGAAGAACTTGAAGATTTTCTTCGTCAATTCAATTTGGATTGTATCGTCATTGGCGGGACGGTCAATGTTGGAATAGCTGAAGGCAGGCAGCGGTGTTTTAAGTATATATGGAATAACCGCCCTGATGCTGAGTTTATAAGCGAGATACATTTAGATATGATATTTACTCATCACTGGGAAGACGCTCTGGTGGATTTTCTAAGCAACAATGATGAGCCCGTGGTGAGCGCCGGAATAATAGATAGGAGCGGAGGGCTGCCTTTTTTAGATCAGGAAACGCGTGAAATATCGAGTGATTTTGAGGGATATGACAGCTTATTGCTAGGGTTGCGATGCGACAGGATCGTTCACGGGTTTACCCATCCATGCATCCATAAGTCTGAAATAATCAGGGAAATAGGGGGTTACAATACTCAATTCCTTGTAGGTAAGCAATGCTTTGAAGATGATAGTTTGCTGCTTGGATACTATTATTACTACGGAACGAAAGCGGATTGGCATCCTAAGGTTAACTATAATTCGGTTGTTTATCATGCCGTTGCACTTCAGAGGCACGATTTCCATGACAGCATAATGCCAAATTATAATGGATTAGTCAAGCAATATGGGGCAATGGGGATAAAAAATCTGAGTCATTTGCATAAAAGCGCCTGGCACAAGAGATTTTTCATAGATAAGTATAATGAGATGATGGATTGAAAGTCGGGCGGAAAGACATTTTAAAGGAGCAGAGTATAAGAAATGAATAACTATTTTAAAAGTTCGGATGAGTATATAGATTCCTTGTGCAATATAGTATTATCACCCGGATTTTTCTGGAGCAGAAGATATGAATATCCGTTTGCACTGAAATTTGCGGAAGAAAACGATGTTGTGCTGGATGCGGCCTGTGGAACGTATCATCCGTTAAAATTTGCATTGTCCGAAATATGTCAGACGTATGCCTGTGATATAGATGACGCGGAAATAAACGACAAAATTATCTTTACAAAATGCAATGTTGCCAGTCTGCCATATCAGGACGGTATGTTCGATAAAGTGTATTGCATATCATCGCTGGAGCATATGGATTTAAAGACCATATCGGCAGCCATTCTGGAGTTCAAGCGGGTACTGAAGCAGGGCGGGAAGCTTATCATAACAATAGATTACCCGACATTGGATCCGAAGAATCTGGTGAGAATGCTGAACGAAGTCGGGTTTGAAACAGGTGAATCGGACTATGACATGGAAAACGCCATAAAATCGGACTATTTCGGCGGCTTGCTATGCTATCATATTGTAGCAAGTAAAAATAATCCCTGAATGATTGAGGTGCTGAAATGAAAATATTGATCGGGGGACCCGTTCGGCAAGAACCGGACATATTTGCCGAATATATTAAATCCGTACGCGCTCTGAAATTGCCGGAAAGCTGTACTGCTGACTGCCATTTCATTTTTAATGAATGCGATCTGTCCTACCTCCTACTGCCGAATGAAACGTATGAAATCATCAAGACCGGCAGTGAATATATCTGTAATGAAAAGGAGCACTTCTGGTCAAAATCCAATTATGATCATATGTCATTTCTGCGGAATCATATGCTGGAGCATGCACTTAAAGGAAGCTACGACTATTATTTCCTTGCGGACAGTGACCTGATCCTTCGTCCGGAGACTCTTTCGCATCTGGTATCGCAGAACAAGGATTTGGTAGGTGAGCTGTTCTGGACGGAATACGTGCCCGGTGGCGAAGATTTCTGGATTAATGCATGGGAATATGACCAATGTTACTCCGATAGGGAGTCAATACGCAATTGG
>CAZTEH010000148.1:0-4711 GCA_964612345.1 uncultured Oscillospiraceae bacterium
TTTTTAATAAGCTTGTACCTTTAAATCCGCCGATGGCATAGATTTTGCCGTTTCCCACCGTAACGCCAAGTTTTCCTCTCAGAGTTGGCATATTTGTCCTCACCGTCCAGCTGTTTGCCGCGATATCAAAGGCTTCGGCCGTATTTAAATAGCTTGTGCCGTTATAACCTCCGAATACATAGACCTTGCCGTCAACAACACCGGCACCGACTGCGCTTCTCGACGTTGTCATATTGGTTTTTGTTGTCCATGCATTCGTAACTTGATTATATTCTTCTATTGTACTTAGATAACTTGTACCGTTATATCCGCCGATTGCATAAATCTTATAATTGGATGTCGTTACTGCGGCACCTCTTCTTGCTGTTGCTGTATTGGCCCTTCTGTTCCAGTCGTTGGAGGAGAAGAGGCTGTATCGATTATCTTCAAGATTGTTATCAATAATGCCGCTTGACAAATCCTCTTCTACTTCGATAACAGCATCCTTTGGAGTAACAGGATCCTTCAATGCATCTTCGATATTAACGATTCCCCCGCTGTTGATTTTTTCTGTAACGGAGGTTAATTTATCGGAAGACAGGATCAATCTGTCCCTTATCTCGTTGTATCCAAGGGCAGAATATTCCGAAAGAAGCAATGCGATTTCACCGGTAACAAAAGCCGTTGCCTGCGAAGTCCCTGAACTTTCTTCGTATCCATTGCCCGGAACAGTACTTAAGATGTCTTCTCCCGGAGCGGCTACATCTACAGAGATCGGTCCATAATTTGAAAATCGTGATAGATTTCCGTTTTCATTTAACGAGGCAACGGAAATTATATAGTCGCCTTCAATTGAAGACGGATATACGGGATTGAGATCAATATTCTGATTTCCATTTCCCGCCGCACACACAAACAACAAGCCTGACTGCTGCATGGCCTCCTTTAGCGCCTGATTTTCGTTTGATATGCCCCAGCTGCAGTTAACTACTTCCGCGCCCATGCTCTTTGCATAATTGATCGCGTTGACAATATCGCTCGTATAGGCCATTCCATCCTGGAACACCTTTAATACCATGATTTTCGCATTTGGTGCAACGCCGCTGATTCCTTTGTTATTATTTTGAGATGCTGCTATGATTCCCGCAATATGGGTTCCATGCCACTCATCGTATGCGAGTTCCTCGTCATATACCCGATTTGACTGATTTGCAAAATCCCATCCATTTACGTCATCGACATAACCGTTTCCATCATCATCGATGCCGTTATCTGGAATTTCATTTGTATTTGTCCATATATTTCCTTCGAGGTCTTCATGAGTTGTATCGATTCCTGTGTCTAAAACAGCAACGATTACACCGTCACCCTTTGAGTGTTCCCAGGCCTTTGAGGCGTTGGTTCCCACAGCCGCAGCTCTGTTGGTTTGCCCGTCCTCAAATCGGATGGGCTGCAGCCCCCATTGTTCCGGATAGAGTAAATCGTTGATAAGTGATACAATCTCTAGAGTATTATTTTCTATTTCCATCGACACAATTGAATCCGCTTTGTTACCTGACAAATCTCTTATTGGATTCGAGCTGTCAGAAGACTGGTAGCTTAAAATCACCTTGTCGTCTGCAGTTACAGCCTGAAGCAGAGTGATCAATACCTTTCCCTCTTGTATCGATATGCTATCGATTTCTGCTTCCGTGATTGCTCCGGAACTTGTTTCCACTTGAATTGAAAAGTCATCTGTTTCAGGAATGCTCGTTTCATCGAGCAGTTCATCAAAATGTAACGTAATAACCTTTCCGATGATTCCGGATGTCTGTATTGCCGGAGGAGTAACGTCCGTTTGTTCCTGTGTCTCTTCTTCAGCCGTATCGTCCAGTGACACTCCGGAGTCCGTTGTTTCTACAGAGGACTCTTCTGATGAGATAGACATCTGATAATCCGGTTGTATGTATTCCACATCAGAGCTTAATTTATTCTGATTGAATTTTTTCATCAGATCTTCGACTAATCCTTTCCTCAGTTTTCAGAAGGGAAAAGCTTTTATTTTTTATATTGACATCTTTCATGCCAATTTTCATATCTGAAAATTGGCCATATTTAAACTTACTGAAATCTGTATTTTCAAGGTTATCTGTTTGGACACTTTCTTGATTGGTTTTGTCATCTATTTTCAGCTTATCCTGGAATTTTTTTTCGGATTGAGTATTTTTAAACTTGACAATAAACCGATCTGTCATTCCTTCTTCCTGAGATACATCCAGGGCGGCAGTATCTGTTACTAAATTTTGCTGGGTTAACTGGTCATCAACAGTAATACCGCTCTGAGATGATCCACCGAAATTTATTTCAGCAAAATGTTCATCGATTATTTTCTTAATCTCGGGATCCTGTAGTAAATCCGTATTATTGCTTGATATATCCTGGTTGATTGAGCTGTCAGTTACTGCCTCTGCAATTAAATTTGCAGGTTTATTCTCATTTGCTATTAACTGAGTAGAATTATTGTTTGTTAGCACTTGCTGAAGCCGGCTATTCGTTTTCGTTGGCTCTTTCGCCATAACAGTCAAGGCTTATGAATTAAACTGAGATACGATTAAGCATACTGTTAGTACAAAAGCGACTATTTTGTGTTTTACTTTCATGATTATAACCTCCCGATCTCTAATTCCTTTTTTATTAGTCGAAATACTATTTCGTGATACACAACTTTATATCTTTATAGCACGAAATATTTTTTGTGCCGGGGTTTGTCAGAATTGATATGTTTTTATGTCTTAAATTCAAGTTAATTTGACATATAATTTATAATTGGGTGTAATTTTAACAATTTATCGCATTAAAACAATAAAAAATACACCCACATTTGCTGACTAAATTGTGGGTGTATCGTTCATGATACTCTACTCATTATATAATTATTAATAACTGCTAGATTTATCTATCGTACTTTAAAGACCTCGTTCCGATAGTATTTCGGCTCGAGGGCTTCCCAAAGCTCCGTCTTGAGATATTCCGGATAGACTCTATCCAGACCCAGGATTTCCTTCTTGCTCAGGAAGCGGGCTTCCCGCAGCACCTGGTTATCCTGGTCGAATTCCGGGTCGGCTCCCAAACCGAGCGTACCGCCCACCTTTTCCGCAAGGAAAAAGTTCACAAACCGCTGTCCCCGGGTTTCGGAAATCTCCTCAACATGCCATAATAGCCGGTTGATCCGTACCTCCAGGCCTGTTTCCTCTAAAACCTCGCGTACGGCCGCTTCTGCCGCGTTCTCGCCGGCCTCTATCCCTCCGCCGGGAACCATCCAGATCTCTTTTCCTTCATGGCTTTGTTTCACCATGAGAATTCTTCCCTCTTCATCGGGTATGACCACCCGTACTCCACCTGTCCACATAATGTTCACCTAATCACCAGTGCTCCGATTATACCCGCCAGCAGCGTGAGCTTAATCGGGCCTACTTTGAATTTACCTGCTAATAGGATTGTACCGATAAAAATGATGCACGGCAACACATTTATATAATCCATTGCATTTTCAATAAGCCGGATCGAAAGAACCGGGCCGTTGAAAATAGAATTCTCTGCCAGGAAGATCACCGCAGATGCGATCAGTCCTACGGTGGCCGGTCTGATCCCACATAAAACCGCATTCAGGGATCTGCTCTCCTCAAACTTTTGAATAAAATGCATCACGATAAGCACCAAAACAAAGGATGGCAGTGCGACGCCAATGGTTGCAACTGCAGCCCCTCCAAAGCCGGCATACTGGAACCCCACATACGTTGCGGCATTCACTGCGATGGGTCCGGGAGTGACCTGGGATAAGGCCACGAGCCTGGAAAATTCAGCCGATGTCATGATGCCGAACTCCTGCACGCTCTGGAAAATGAGCGGCAGCATGGCATATCCGCCGCCGAAGCTGAAAAGCCCGATACGGAAAAACATAACAAACAAATGATAGAAAGGCATCATGCTGTCCCGCCTTTCTTTCGCCGGTACCAATACGATACAAGCCCGGCCAGGCCGCCGAAAACAATGGCCCAGATCGCACTGATCCCCGCAAATACGATAATAACAAAGGATACTGCTGCGATGAAATATTCCAGCTTCCCCTTCAGGATCTGTTTTCCCATTCGATAAGCCGCTACTGCAATCAAGGCCACCGACGCCGCTTTGATCCCTTCGAAAGCACCCAGTACGTATCGATTTTCTTCGATCCTGCCAAGGAACAGAAGTATGATCAGTATGCTGACAAAAGCGGGAAGAATCACACCCAAGGCCGCCGCGATGCTGCCGACCAAGGCCTTCTTCCTGTTTCCGATATAGATTGCCGCATTGACGGCCAGCATACCGGGCAGGGACTGGCTGATCGCCAGGCAGTCAACCATCTCGTCCTCGGTCATCCATCCTTTTTCTTCAACCGCCGTCTTCCGAATCAGCGGCAGCATGGCAAGGCCGCCTCCGAAAGTAAAAGTGCCTATTTTCAGAAAGGAAAAAAACAGTTCCCAGATCAGCTTCATAGTAAGTCCTCTTTCTTGACTTTTTTCAGATGGATATCCTTCTTCATACAGCCCAGACGGATGATCAGCGTGATTCCGAAGCAGGAGTACAAAGCAATCGTATTATACCCTGAAAACTTAATGATTATAATAAAGCAGATCGCTCCGATGATTGAGGCCACCGCATAGATTTCCTTTCGGAAAACAAACGGTATCTCCTTTGCGAATACATCTCTCAG
>CAZTEH010000148.1:4811-7324 GCA_964612345.1 uncultured Oscillospiraceae bacterium
CATAGATTTCCTTTCGGAAAACAAACGGTATCTCCTTTGCGAATACATCTCTCAGGATGCCGCCTCCCGTACCGGTGAGAAGTGCAAGCGTTATGATCACGAAGGGCATGCTGAGGCTGTTTTCGATGGCTATCTCTGCGCCGATCGCTGTAAACGCGGCCAACCCGATGGCATCAAAGATCAATAATATATTTTTATATAAAATGATTTTACGATAAAAGAGTATGACAAATGCGGCGGACGCAATGCTTATAAGAACGTACAGCGGATTTTCCAGCGCTGCCGGAAGACGTGCATCGATCAGCATGTCCCGGATAATGCCTCCGCCTACCGCTGTTATGATCGCAAAAAAAGCGATCCCGTAGTAATCCAGTTCCTTCTCTATGGCCACAAGCGCTCCGGACACTGCAAATGCTACCGTTCCGATGAGTTCAACGACCGAAATGAATTCCATATGATTCTCCTAAATTTTAATGATCGGCCAGTTATATAAAAGCCATAGGTCGGGGATTCTCAGCTTGCTGTGCAGCAATGCTATTCCCCAATCTATGACCCTTATGTCACTTACTTATTTAATTCGGAAAAAACCTGTGCGATGGCTCTTGCCGCCGCTTCCTCGCCGCTGATTTCCGAAAAACTTGCATCTTTTCTCAGTTTATACTCGACGATGCCTTCCGCCGCTTTCTTTCCTACGGTGATTCTGATCGGAATTCCCAGAATATCCGCATCCTTGAACTTCACACCCGGGCGTTCCTTTCTGTCGTCGATGAGGGCGTCCACACCGGCCTTGAGCAGCTCCTGATATATGGTCTCGGCCAAGGTCTCCTGCACTTCTTCCCCGGTGTTGACGATGGTCACGATGACGTGGTAAGGAGCGACCGCCATAGGCCAGATGATCCCGTTTTCATCATGATGCTGTTCTACGATGGCAGCCAGCGTTCTCGTTACACCGATTCCGTAGCAGCCCATGATGATCAGCTGATCTTCCATATTCTCGTCTTTATAATAAGCACCCATGGATTTGCTGTATTTCGTTCCAAGCTTGAAGACCTGTCCGACCTCGATTCCTCTGGCCAGCTTCACAGGTGCACCGCACACCGGGCATTTGTCTCCTGCCTTCAAGAGCTTCAGGTCGGTTACAATATCACCTTTATAGTCTCTGCCGTAGTTGACATTCATAATGTGATGGTCAACCTCGCAGGCACCCGCAACCAGATTTTTCTGTCCGACCAGTTCGCTGTCAACAACGATTTTACAATCGTGGATTCCGATCGGACCGGTAAACCCGCCCACGCAGCCGGTCGCCGCCTCCATTTCATTTTCATTGGCAAATTCGATGGCATGCTCCGGAATACCCAGCGCGTTGATCAGCTTTGTCATATTCAGTTCTCTGTCGCCTCTGATAAAAGCGGCAACATATCCAAATACATCCTCCGTCTCTCCGTATACCTTGAAAAGAAGCGCCTTCATGGTTTTCGTCTTGTCAACCTTAAGGAAGCCGGCTACTTCTTCGATGGTCTTCGTTCCCGGTGTCACCACCTTTTCCATGGGCAGCTCCGCTTCTGCAGTCGGCGCATCGTCAACACTGACGGCCCTTTCCGTCGTTGCTGCCATGTCGCACTGCTCGCAATATGCGATCTCGCTTTCTCCAACATCGGAAATGGCCGTAAATTCGTGGGAAGCGCTCCCGCCGATTGCTCCTGTATCCGCCTCAACAGCACGGAAAACAAGACCGCACCTCGTAAATACTTTTTCGTAGGCATCGTACATCTCGCGATAGCTCTTGTCCAGACCGTCCCAGTCCCTGTCAAAGGAATAGGCATCCTTCATAACAAATTCCCTGCTTCGCATCAGGCCGAATCTCGGTCTTTTTTCATCTCTGTATTTTGTCTGTATCTGATAAAGATTAAGAGGAAGCTGGCGGTAAGAGCTCACTTCATCCCGTACAATATCAGTAAATATTTCTTCATGGGTTGGACCCAGACAGAATTCTCTTTCATTTCTGTCCTTAAGACGCCACATTTCCGGTCCGTAAGCGTACCACCTGCCGGATTCCTGCCAGAGCTCAGCCGGCTGCAGTGCCGACATGTGAATTTCCTGTCCGCCCTTTGCATCCATCTCCTGACGAACGATTTCTTCGATCTTGCGGACCGAGCGAAAGCCTAAAGGCATAAATCCGTAAACTCCGGATACCAGCTTTCGGATCATTCCTGCTCTCAGCAGCCAGATATGGCTGGGAATTTCCGCTTCAGCGGGAACCTCTCTTAACGTTCTGATATACATTTGTGAAAGTCTCATAAATTGTTTCTCCTTTAACATTCTGCCCGGCTCTTCAGAGTCGTTGGCAGTATTTATGCTGAAAAATCACAAATCTCTGCCTTTTTGACGTGGCTTTAGCCGCATAGGCAAAACGGACAGCTCAGCAAGCTTCGATCGCGGAGGCCTCCGTTTAACGACGTTGATGTGTAGATTTTCATCGTCTATTTTCCAATCCGCTGGCCGTGCTTGAAACA
>CAZTEH010000149.1:0-7180 GCA_964612345.1 uncultured Oscillospiraceae bacterium
TATTACGAGCGGAGCATCCGAGGGAGTTAGAATGCCTTGTCGTTCCAGGAAGGATACATGCTTTCCGGTGGTGTGCTTCCGCTTTATTTTGTCAAGCTCTTCGCTGGCCTTATTGATCCAAAGGGTAAAACCTTGTGCGTCGTCAATAAAGATTGCATCGCTGATGCTATCTAAAATTGGGATCAATTCGTCGATTGACAGGGCAGAAAGGGCATTTTTACTGTTCGCCATAATTTTTTCTCCTCAAAGTGAAAAATATGATAAAATGATGCAGTATTCACGTTTTTATCATATAATAGAAAAGAAAATATATCAATTGATAAATGGGGGTTGAACAAACCGAAAATTCTGAATATCGAATGCCTTTTTGCCACTGCGGCTGAAGCCGCGTCAAAACGGCAAAGAGCCGGACAGAATGTTAAAAAAAATGTTGACAAGTCCGGGGTTTGATGGTAACATACTGGAGTAACAAAGAAGAAGTAGTCCGCTTCTCACCTTATTGGCTCACGCTGTTAGGGTAAATAAGAAAAGAACATGATCATTTCGATTAGTTTGTTTTTATTGAAGCGGGTACGAGTATCCGCTTTTTTTTAATTTTTAGGAGGTGCGAATCATTAGCAAGGAAAATCAGATCAACGAAGAAATTCGTGATAAAGAATTGAGAGTAATCGATAGCGACGGAACACAACTGGGCATCATGAGTCTGGATGATGCAATGAATCTGGCAATCGAAAAAAAGCTGGACCTGGTTAATATTGCTCCGACGGCAAAACCGCCGGTTTGTAAGATTCTTGATTACGGAAAGTACAGATATGAGCTTCAAAAGAAGGAAAAAGAGGCCATGAAAAAACAGAAGATCACTCAGGTGAAAGAAATTCGCTTAAGCACCTTTATCGAGGAACATGATCTCGCTGTAAAAGCCAGTAACGCGGCAAAATTCCTGAAGGAAGGCGACAAAGTTAAAGTCAGTCTTCGATTCAAGGGAAGAGAAAAGGATTATTCCAGCAAAGGTCAGGCTGTAATGACCAGATTTGTTGATATTATTTCGGAAGCCGGCGTTGTGGAAAAGAAACCAGAGTTTGAAGGCAGAAGTTTGATTATGATTTTAGCACCAAAATCAACGGATAAATAACGAGGCGTTGAATGTCTCACAGCCTCGTTGAAACGCTCATATGTAAGAAAATTTTCTATAGTCGAAAATTTTCTTCGGATGCGTTATAACGAGAGTCAAGACGACGAAAAGGAACACTCGATGAATTGTAGGAGGAATTTTTTAAAATGGCAAAAACAAAAATGAAGTCTCATAGAGGAGCAATGAAACGATTTAAGTTGACCGGCACCGGTAAAGTAAAGAGAAGTAAGGCATACAAGAGCCATATTCTTACAAAGAAAAGTGCGAAGAGGAAAAGAGGCCTGAGAAAGGCTACTCTTCTCGGCAGTGCAGACCTCAAGAGAATTAAATCTGTATTAAACGTGTAAGGATATAGGAGGTAAGATAAAATGGCAAGAGTTAAAAAAGCATTAAATGCTAAGAAAAAACATAAAAAAATATTAAAGCAGGCAAAAGGCTTCTACGGATTAAAAAGTAAAGTATTTCGATGTGCTAACCCGGCAGTTATGAGAGCACTTCGTTCCGCATTTGTCGGAAGGAAGAACAAGAAAAGAGAATACCGAAGACTTTGGATCGCAAGAATCAATGCCGGAGCCAGAATGAACGGCATATCCTACAGCAAGTTGATGAACGGGCTGAAGGTTTCCGGTATCGAAATCAACAGAAAGATGCTTGCAGAAATGGCAATCTATGATGCTGCCGGTTTTGCACAGTTGGCTGAGACAGCAAAAAAAGCTGTAAAATAAATTAAAAATCGACATTCACTTTTGACAAAATAACCCCCCTTGACAGCACTATAATCTTTAATTAGATTACAGCAGCGAGGGGGTTTTTTCATGTGGTGATTTATGCGGAATATTTGTTTCTAGAAAATGCAGTAACAGGAGGAATTATTCTGCTGCTTACCGGGAAAATTACAGGCATACGCTGTAAACTGGGATTTTTGGTTTTCGGTGGTATCCTCTGCGGAATCTATTCCTTCATCCTGTTTTGGGATACACTGGAGCCCATACTTGCACTTCTCTCGAAGCTTGGCTTTTCGGCAGCAGTCATTTGCATTGTGTACCGGCCGAAGAAACTTCGCCGCTTTGCAAGAATCCTCCTGGTTTTTTATCTTGTCAGCTTTGCCATGGGCGGCATAACCATCGGCATGATGTATTTCCTGGGAATTGCGGGTGTTACACAGAACAGTTCGGTTTATCTGGGAGCCTTGGGATATTTGTATGTTTTGCTGGGTTGTGCGATAACTTATTTGCTATTTCACTTCTTTGCAAATTTTATTAAAGGTAGAATGATAATAGAAAGGACGTACGCTGATGTGGAGATCGCCATGGAAGGAAGGACTGTGATCATGAAGGGGATGGTGGATACGGGAAATTTCCTCACGGATCCGCTTACCGGTAAGCCTGTTATGATAATTTCGGCGACCGCCGCAAAGCAGTTTGTATCTGATGAAATCGTCGAAGAAGCCGTGAACGGCAGGAAAACGCAGATCCTTTCGGAAACGTTGATGAACAGCAATTATGCAAATCGCATAAGGATGATACCTTTTCAATCGATTGGAGAGGAAAGAGGTTATTTGGTTGGAATACGACCGGATTCGATCCGGATCGAAATACATAACAGGAATGACAGTGACAGGACTCTGACCGCCTCGGAAGGCTCCATCCTTGCAATTTACAAAGGAGTTTTTTCGGGAGGGCAGTCGGAAAGTGACTGCTCAATTCTATTGCACCCAAGTATGATAGAGGGAGGAATCGCTAGCGATGTTTAAGACATTATTGGAAATCACAATTCAGAACGGGAGAAAATTGAGGTTGTCGGTCCTCAAGATCAGAGAAAAGATGGTTCTGGTTTTGAAGGGGCACAAGCCGGATGAGATTTTTTACATAGGCGGCAGCGATGTATTGCCTCCGCCGCTGGCTCCGGAGGAAGAACGTATCCTTTTGGAGCAGTTGGCTCTGAATAACGAGGATGCCAAAACCATACTCATTGAAAGAAACCTAAGATTGGTGGTATATATTGCCAAGAAATTTGAGAATGCCGGTGTAAATGTGGAGGATTTAATTTCGATTGGGGCCATCGGCTTGATCAAGGCGGTAAATACCTTTAACCTTGATAAAAACATCAAGCTGGCTACCTATGCTTCCCGTTGTATCGAAAATGAAATCCTCATGTATCTGCGCAGAAGCAGCAGAACGAAAAGTGAGGTGTCCTTCGACGAACCACTGAATATTGACTGGGACGGCAATGAATTGCTGCTTTCCGATATTTTGGGAACGGAAAACGATATCGTTTACAATCATATCGAGGAAGAGGTAAACCGAAACCTTCTGGTCTATGCCCTGAAGAAGCTTACAACAAGGGAAAAGCAGATCATGGAGATGCGATTCGGACTGATCAGCGGCAGAGAAATGACGCAGAAAGAGGTTGCTGATAAGATGGGAATTTCTCAGTCTTATATTTCCAGGCTGGAAAAAAAGATTATCGGGAGACTCCGAAAAGAAATTAAAAAGTTAGGATAGAAAAGTTGAGAAGGCAGAATAAAATCAGACCCGAATGTTAAGAATAAGGTATACGCGAATGTGCTGCTTAGGGGGGCAAGACAAGAAGCGGAGGTCCTTATTATGGCTAGCAAGGTTGAAATCTGTGGTGTCAATACATCAAAGCTGCCGGTATACAAAGATGTAGAAATGAAAAGAATGATTAATCAGATTAAAGGGGGAGATAATGAGGTAAGAGACGAGTTTATTAAAGGAAATCTGCGATTGGTTTTAAGTGTGATACAGCGTTTTAGCAATAGAGGGGAAAACCCTGATGATTTGTTTCAAGTGGGATGCATCGGTCTGATCAAGGCTTTGGACAATTTTGATACATCCCATAACGTAAGGTTTTCGACCTATGCGGTTCCAATGATCATCGGCGAGATTCGAAGGTATCTTAGGGACAACAACTCAATAAGAGTAAGTAGGTCACTACGTGACACCGCCTACAAAGCACTACAGTCAAAGGAGAGGTTATCAAGAGAGCTGCAGCGGGAGCCAACCATTATGGAAATTGCAAAGGATCTGGAGCTGCCAAGGGAGGAAATCGTATTGGCACTCGATTCGATACAGGATCCCATCTCCTTATTTGAACCCGTCTTTCACGACGAGGGTGATGCGATCTATGTGATGGATCAGGTCAAGGATACAAAAAACACCGATGAAAAATGGATGGAAAACATCTCGCTCAAGGAGGCATTGAAAAAGCTCACCAGCAGGGAAAAACACATCCTGACCATGCGGTTCTTCGAGGGAAAAACCCAGATGGAGGTAGCGGATGAAATCGGGATCAGCCAGGCGCAGGTCAGCAGATTGGAAAAGAACGCCTTAAAGTATATGAGAAAATATGTCTGATCAAAAGAGGTTTATAAAACATAGGAAATATCTCCTTGAGATATTTCCTTTTTTGTTGTGTTTTATGGCAGAGAATGTCATAATTGATTCGTATTGAATTAATAATGGAGTGAAAGACGCCACAAAGAGGTTATAATATTGGACAATTTTATTTATAGTTTAAATGCCACGGTGCCTGTCTTTGTGGTCATGCTGGTTGGCTGGATTCTTCGGCAGAAGGGAATGTTGAACGCAAACTTTGTCAATGTTGCGGATCGATTTAACTTTACCGTAACACTTCCGATCCTGCTGTTCCGCGATATTGCATCGATGGATATCATGAAGGATTTTGAACTGAAATTTTTCCTGTTCTGTATGATGGCAACCATCTTATGCTTTGGCATTATTTGGTTTTCAGCGGAGATTTTTCTGAAGGACAAGCGGATGATTGGCAGCTTTGTACAAGGCTCCTTCCGTGGAAGTATGGCTGTACTGGGAATTGCCTTTATTCAAAACATCTATGGAAACGCCGGACTGGCTCCCCTGATGATCGTAGCCGCCGTCCCGCTGTACAATATATTCTCCGTCATTGTGCTGACCATAAGAGGGCAGGACAAGGAAGATATGAATCAGGCGGTCCGGGAAAAAGAGCGAATCAAATCAGCCTTCATCGGTATCTGCACAAATCCCATTATTTTGGGGATCTTTGCCGGACTGCCCTTTGCATTTTTTGATATCGAAATCCCGGGAATGGCATTAAAGAGTCTGAATAACTTTGCGAATATGGCGACTCCTCTGGCTTTGATCGCCATCGGAGCCGGCTTTGAATTACATAAGGCTTTAGGGAAAATCAATATTGCAATGGTCGCCTCGGTGATAAAATTAATATTGCAGCCAGCCCTATTTTTACCCGTTGCAATCATGATGGGCTTTCGGGATCAGGCAATGGTGGCTATCTTGATCATGCTTGGCGCACCGTCGACACCAACCTGCTATATCATGGCAAAGAATATGAATAATGACAGTGTGCTTGCCTCGGGAATCGTGGTACTGTCCATGCTGATTTCTCCGATCACGATCACCTTGTGGATATTTGTCTTAAAAACCCTGGCTTATATATAGGAGGTTTCGCCAATGCAATATATCGACACGTTATGGATCATTATCTGTGCATGCTTTGTCTTCTTTATGCAGGCAGGCTTTATTTGTTATGAGGTCGGCTTTGTCCAAAGCAAGAATGTTATTTCGGTAGCCATTGAAAATCTGCTTACCTTCATGATTACCACCATCGGCTTTTGCCTTGTGGGGTTTCCCCTTATGTTCGGAGAAACCTATCGCGGACTGATCGGCAACAGTTTTTGGCACTTTGAGGGAATTGTGGAAGCGTCTCCTTTGGGTTATGCATTTGTCTTTTTTGAATTGATGTTTGCGGCAACTGCCGTTACGATTTTTGCCGGTTCCATGTCGGAAAGAACCAAACTGTTTCCTTTGCAGATAGCGGCAATTATAAGTGCGGTAGTCATTTTCCCGGTTTACGGTCATTGGGTTTGGGGCGGATTATTCCTGAAGCAGGATACTTGGCTTTCTGCTCTGGGATTTATCGATTTTGCCGGAGCAACCGTCGTTCATACGACAGCCGGTTTTATCGCATTGGCAGGTCTGATGGTTATTGGAAAAAGGAATAAGCTGAAAAGCGGGAGATCAAATATACCTTTTGCGGCACTCGGGGTCTTTATTCTGTGGTTTGCATGGTTCGGCTTCAATGGGGGAAGTATTTTAGCTTTCAATGATAAGGTCGGACTGATTCTTCTCAATACAAATCTCGCCGCTGCATCGGGGATGCTGGGTGCACTTGCTATGAACCTTCTCCTTTCAAGGAATGGAGGGTACTTGATTTCCATTTTCAACGGAGTTCTCGGCGGCTTGGTAGCGATAACAGCAGCCTCCTATTATCTGGAACCTCTTTCGGCTTTGATCATTGGTCTTCTTTCCGGAATGGTAGTCGATCTGTCCAGTTATTTGCTGGACAAGACCGGGATCGATGATGCTGTGGGTGCAGTTCCCATCCACCTGTTTGGAGGAATGGCAGGCACCTTGCTGCTTCCGTTTTTTATGAAAGAGGAGCTTCTGCATACCGGTGATCGGTTAAGCCAATTTCTGATCCAGCTTCTAGGACTTTTTGTTAATTTCTGCTGGGCTTTCGGAGTTGCGTTTATCATGTTTAAAATCATTGACAAAACATTCGGTTTGAGAGTAACGGTGGAGGAAGAAGAAAAAGGACTCAATATTGTGGAGTTTTCCGATATCTATTCCTGGGAAAAATATATGGAAATCAGCGGTTATGAAAGGGAAATCAAAGATAAAAATGATCTGCTTCGAAAACAGGCCCGTCTTCTCACGGTAACAGAAGAGCAGGAAAAAACCAAGCTTGCCAGAGATCTTCACGATGGAGTGGGGCAAAGTCTGGCTGCCTTGAAACTGATTCTGGGTATTACTAAGAAACAGCTGGAATCCGAACAGGATAAACCAAATCAGGACCAATTGCTTCAAAACACAGAGAAAGCAGTAACTCTGGCAGAGAATTCGATCAGTGAAATCAGAAATGTATTAAATAATTTGAAACCTGAGCCACTGTCAGAAAATGGGCTTACAAGCGGTCTGACCGCCATGGCGGAAGGAATCAATCAGACCG
>CAZTEH010000150.1:0-7179 GCA_964612345.1 uncultured Oscillospiraceae bacterium
TGAGAATCTTACCTCTCAGTGGAAGGATCGTCTGTCTCTTTCTGTCGCGGCCGGATTTTGCTGAGCCTCCTGCGGAGTCTCCCTCTACCAGGAAGATCTATGAAAGGGCAGGATCCTTTTCGGAGCAGTCAGCAAGCTTGCCGGGCAGCGTCAATCCGTCCAGCACGCCCTTTCTTCTCGTCAGTTCTCTTGCTTTTCTTGCAGCCTCTCTTGCTCTGGCCGCTCTGAGACATTTATCCAATATGATTCTGGCCTGGGTTGGATTTTCTTCCAGGAAAGCGGTCAGGTTTTCATTGGTTGAGGTTTCAACAAACCCTCTCATTTCACTGTTTCCAAGCTTTGTCTTGGTCTGCCCTTCAAACTGAGGATTGGTCAATTTAACAGAAATGATCGCGGTGAGTCCTTCTCTGACGTCTTCGCCGGAAAGGGCTTCCTCGTTATCTTTGATAAATTTATTCTTTCTGGCATAATCATTGAACACTCTGGTCAAAGCGGATTTGAACCCGATCATGTGGGTTCCGCCTTCACTGGTATTGATGTTATTTGCATAGGAAAGCACAAGTTCGTTGTAACGGTCCGTATATTGCATCGCTACTTCAATCTCGTGATCATCATCCTTTTTTATTTCAAAATAGATAATATCCGGATGGATGACTTCCTTGTTTTTGTTCTGGTGCTTTACAAACTCTCTGATTCCGCCTTCGTAATGGAATATCTCGGTCCTCTTCTGTCCTTCTCTTTCATCCTTGAGCGTGATCTTGATCCCTTTGTTCAGAAAAGCCATTTCTCTTAAACGATGCTCCAGGGTTCCGAAGTCAAATTCCAGCTCTTCAAAAATCTCGGCATCCGGCTTAAACATTGTTCTTGATCCGTTTTTTCTGGATTCGCCGATCTCGATGAGCGGGGTCTGAGTCTTTCCTCTGGAATAAGTCTGCTTGTAAATCTTACCGTTTCTCTTTATTTCGACTTCCATAATTTCAGACAGAGCATTTACTACAGAAGCACCTACTCCGTGAAGACCTCCGGAAACCTTGTAGCCTCCGCCGCCGAATTTTCCGCCGGCATGAAGAACCGTATGGATTACTTCCACCGCCGGTATCTGAAGTTTCGGGTGAAGATCGACCGGCATTCCCCGGCCGTCGTCCTCAACCACGATGGAATTATCTTTCTGTATTGTAATGTTGATATTTTTGCAGAAGCCTGCGAGGGCTTCATCCACACTATTATCAACGACTTCGTAAACTAAATGGTGAAGACCTCTTGGACCCGTGCTGCCGATATACATACCCGGTCTTTTTCTTACAGGCTCCAATCCTTCCAATACTTGAATTTGTTCAGCATTATACTGCTGTTGTTTTACATCTGCGCTCATTCTTTTTCATCACCTCATATTTCTCGAATCGTTGTGTTTTCTATATTTAATTTCTATAACAAACCACCATATATTGTATACTAAAATCTTTGATTTTACAAGTTTTTTTACAAAAACGGTTTGTAGATATAAAAACATCGTTTTAAGGGATATAAAACGATGTTTCCGTTTTCAAAAGGGCCATGTGGTTTAATATATATACTTTGTTATTTTGTATTTTTTTCCATCCTCATTACTTTCCCGTTTTCCACAAAGAAAGTTTCCCCTTCCGGCAGCTGTTTTTTCACTTCTTCACTCAGTTCTGTTGTGGTAATAAAAAGCTGTACTTCCTCCAGCGAATTGATCAAAAAATTCTGCCGTTCCGAATCCAGCTCGGAAAGCACATCATCCAAAAGCAGGATCGGCGATACCTTTGCCTCTTCTTGAATCAAACGGATCTCTGCCAGTTTGAGAGATAAGGCGGCGGTCCGCTGCTGTCCCTGGGATCCGAAATGCCGGATATCGATTCCTTCCACGCAGATTTTCAAGTCATCCTTATGTGGCCCAACTGTCGTATTTCTGCGGAGAATGTCGGTTTTTAAGTTTTTATTTAACACTTTCTTTAAGTATTCTCTTTGTTCTTCATAGCTTTTCTTATACTCCACGTTGGCTTCATAAGTAAGCTCCAGTGCTTCTTTTCCGTTGGTAATGCTTCTGCTGATCTCTCTGCTGATCTGGTTCAGCCGATCAACAAAACGGTTTCTTTCCTGGATGATCTTGGCGCCGTATTCGGCCAGGCCTTCATCCCAGACGGCAATGATATCCTCATTGATATCCTGCTGTTTCAGCAAACTGTTTCTCTGCTGCAGTATTTTTTTATATCTTCCGAGATTTTTATAATAGATGGGTTTCAGCTGGCAGAGTTCCCTATCGATGAATTTTCTTCTCTTTTCCGGCTCATCCTTTACTATTTTCAGGTCCTCGGGAGAAAAAATCACCATATAGACGTTTTCCAGTAAGTCGAAGTTTTTCGCCGTTTTCATCCCGTTGATCTTTGTCGTCTTACCTTCTCTTCCAATGGTGATCTCAATTTCCAGTTCTCTTCCTTCTTTTACGGAGAGACTTTTTGCCCTGCAGTATTCCTTTTCAAATCCTATCATTTCAATGTCTTTATTCGTCCGGAAGGATTTTCCCAAGGACATGATATACAAGCTTTCCAGCAGATTCGTTTTTCCCTGAGCGTTTTTCCCCGTAATGATATTGACTTTGTTATGAAATTCCACTGTTTGCTCTTCGTAATTCCTGAAGTTCTTCAATTCTATTTTTTTTAAATACATCTTCCATTTCCTTTAAGACGATTAAAATCTACAAATCACAGATTTGTGATTTTATAGCCTAAATTCTGTCAACGCCGCTAAAGCGCCGGACATAATGTTAATTTGAAGAAATTCGTACCGGCAATACAAGATATTCGAACTTTCTTCCTTCCAAAGGCTTGATCAGGCAAGGACTTACTCCGGTATTGAATTCCATTACAATGCTTTCATCATTCACTGCCTTCAAAACATCCAAAATATATTTTGAATTGAATCCAATTTCTAAATCAGTACCTTCTTTTTCAATAAATACCTCTTCTTTTACATTTCCTTCTTCCGATCTTGAGGTAATTATAATTTTATCTCTGAAAATAGATAATTTAATCAGATTGTTTTTTCCTTCCTTCGCAAGAAGGGAAGCTCTTTCGATACTATTCAATAATTCATTTCTATTTACGATGACCCTGCTCTTATATTCCTTTGGAAGAATATCATTGTATTTAATAAAATCTCCTTCCAGCAAACGCAGAACAATTTTTGTGCCATCCAATAAAAACACCGCTTTTTTCTCGTCTAATATAAAATAAATTTCTTTGCTATCTTCATTTTCTGAAATGATTTTATTGATTTCATTTAGGATTCTGGCAGCAATGATAATCTTTTTCTTTTCTTCATTTTTCATTTCTTCTCTTGTTATGGCCATTCGGAAGCCGTCAAGAGCAACCATATTTAAATATTCTTCTTCCATTTCTATTAATACGCCGACGATAATTCCTTTTGACTCATCGATGCTGGCGGCAAAAGAAGTCTTTTTGATCATTTCTTTTAAGATATCCTTTTCCAGAGAAAGCTTCTTTTCTTCATTTATTTCCCCTATATTCGGAAATTCGTCTGCAGGTTGTCCAACAATGGTAAATTCCGAAGCCAGACACTTAATAACGATCGTGTTGTTTTCCATTTCTTCGATCAGTATCTCTTCATTTGGCAGCTTTCTTATTATATCACTGAACAATCTTGCTGAAACGACGACAGAACCTTCCTCCTCGGAAGAGACTTCAATTCTTTTTTCTATGCTTAAATCAAGGTCGGATGCTGATAAATTCAACGTATTTTCACTGTTTACTTCCAGTAGTATCCCTTTCAAAATAGGAATCGTGGTTCGAGAGGTAACCGCTTTTGAAACAGTATTTAACGCTTTGGATAAGATATGTTGATTACAGGAAAACTTCATGGGGATTCCTCCTTTTTCTTATATAGTTTATAGTAATAATAGTAATAGGGCCTGTGGATTTGTGGATAACATCTGTGGATAAGTAAATTTCAATCTTTAAATCGAGTTTTTTGCTGTGGATAAAGCAGTAATTTTATTGGGGTTATTGTTAAGAAGTTTAACCGTCTAATCTTCTTTGATGGATTTCTCAATTTCTTTGATTACATCCCTTAGTGATTCATTGGATTTGATTTCACTTGATATTTTATCACAGGCGTGCAAAACAGTTGTGTGATCTCGGTTTCCAAAGGCTTCCCCGACTTTAGGCAAAGACAACTCAGTCAGATCCCGGCAGATATACATGGCGATCTGTCTTGGAAATGAAAGATTTCTTGTTCGTTTCGCGGATTCCAGGTCAGACTGCTTGATATTGAAATGCTTGCAAATATGCTTCTTGATCAACTCCGCAGTCACCGGACGATCCCTTGAAGAAAACACATCCTTTAGGACTTCCTTTGCAAGTTCTTTGTTGATCTTCTGACCGGTCAGATTTGCATAAGCAATGACACGAATAAATGCACCTTCCAGTTCACGGATATTGGATTGAATTTTTTCTGCGATAACACCGATGACTTCAATAAGACTTTCGGTTGTTTCCAATCCCTCCAGCTCTGATTTATTTCTGAGAATTGCAACCCTCGTTTCATAGTCCGGTGCCTGGATATCGGCAATCAGACCCCATTCAAATCTGGAACGAAGCCGTTCTTCCAGGGTGGTTATTTCTTTTGGAGGGCGGTCACTGGAAATAATGATCTGCTTGTTCGCTTCGTATAACGTATTGAAGGTGTGGAAGATTTCTTCTTGTGTTCTTTCTTTTTTCTCGATAAACTGGATATCGTCAATCAGAAGCACGTCAATGCTTCTATATTTATTTCGGAATTCAACGTTCTTATCTTCCCGGATGGCTTTGATCAGTTCGTTTGTAAACATTTCCGAGGAAACATAAAGAACTTTGGTTTTAGAATTCTGTTGTAATATGTAATGTCCGATGGCGTGCATCAGATGAGTCTTCCCCAGGCCGGCGCCTCCATAAATAAAGAGAGGATTGTATGCCTTGGAAGGAGATTCCGCAACGGCAAGAGAGGCCGCATGAGCGAACCGGTTGTTGTTGCCGATAACGAAGGTATTAAAGATATACTTCGGATTCAGGTAAAGTTCATCGGTGAAATGCATATCCTCCTGATTAACCTGCTGCTCCTCAGAATAGATGAAGATGACCTTTAACTTTTTACCGAAGGCTTCCTTCACCGCATTTTCTATGACTGAAATATATCTGCCTTCCAGAATGGACTTTGCCATATCATTGTAAAGAGATAGATACAATTTATTATCTTTATGGTCGATTTTTACGGGAGTAAGTGGATATACCCAAGTGTCATAACTCACCGCGGTAAGCTCCGGTTTAAGAAGCTCCAAGGTTTTCTCCCAATTTTCAATCAGATTTTTCATTTGATTTTTCCTTTTTAGTCACGAATAACGATGGATAAAATATTAATAAAAGCACAAATCTATAATATCAAAAAAAGTTATCCACAGGCAATACCTAAAATACAAATAGGTGAAAATATATTTTTCCCCGAGTTATCCACTATCTGTGGGTAACTTTGTGCAAACTTTTCACAGGGACAACTATATATTGATTTGTGATTTATTTTTCCTCCAACAGGAGGATTCTTCCTGTTCCACAAGGGGATAAAGTGATTGACAGGAAAGGCCATAAAATGTATAATTACAAGGCAGTTATGCGGGATTGAAATTGAGATCGCGTAAAACAGTAAAAATTGACGATGAAAATCTACAACATAAAAATTTGCCTTTTTGCCACAGCTTCAGCTGTAATGGCAAAACGGACAGCAGCGCAAGCAAAGCTTGCGATGGAGTTCCGGAACGGAACGTTGTGATTTTCCATCCTAAATTCTGTCAACGCTTCTAAAGAAGCGGGCAGAATGTTATAAGGAGGTGAATTAAATTGAAACAGACTTTACAGCCTAAAGTGAGACAGAGAGCAAAGGAACATGGCTTCAGAAAAAGAATGAGTACAAAAAACGGTAGAAATGTTTTAAAAAGAAGAAGAGCAAAAGGAAGAAAAGAATTGACAGCATAGAGACCGCAAAAGTGGTCTTTTTGTTTAGTGGCTTGCTGATTTTTCGAAAGCCTTCTAAAGAATGGGACAGAATGTTAAGGGGATGCAAATGTTAAAACCAAACGTTTTGCGTAAGAAAAAGGACTTTTCAGCAATTTACAACAAGGGGAAATCGATTGGCGAACGGTATGTTGTGTTATTTTTGAAGAAAAATAATCTGGCCTACAATAGGACAGCCTTTCTTGCCAGTAAAAAAGTTGGGAACAGCGTCTCGAGAAACAGAGCGAGGCGGCTTATGAAAGAGAGCTACAGAGAATTAGGACAGAATTTGGACAGAGGCTATGATCTTATTTGGATAGCCCGAAACACGATCAGTAATTTGAAATGTGCGGATGTGAAAAAATCTATGGAAGCCGCAATAAAAAAGTCCGGAATCAAGCGAGGAAGGACCATCGGGTGATGGAATTTTGAAGAGAATAATCATGCTGCTCATTAGAGGGTATCAGAAATTTATATCACCATTGTTCCCGGCCACCTGCCGTTTTTATCCGACATGCTCACAATATTTTCTCCAGGCAGTGGAAAAGTATGGGGCATGTAAGGGTAGCTATCTTGGAATCAAAAGAATTTTGAAATGTCACCCATTTCATCCGGGCGGATATGACCCTTTGAAATGAGTAACAGGAGGATATTGAATGAACACAATCATAGGATGGATTGCAGAGCCATTGGGGATGCTGCTTAGTTTTCTATATGGATTTTTTGACAACTACGGCATCACCATAATCGTATTTACGTTTATTGTAAAGTTATGTCTATTTCCATTATATGCAGATCAAATCAAACATTCCGCCAGAATGGCGGATGTTCAACCAAAAATGCAGGCACTTCAGAAAAAGTATGCCAATGACAAGGAAATGCTCAACATCAAGATGATGGAGCTTTATAAAGAAGAAAAGTTTAACCCGATGAGAGGCTGTCTGCCTATGTTGATTCAGATGCCTATCATTTTTGGGCTTTTTGCTTTACTCAGAAGTCCAACCGACTTTATCGAAAGCAATTCCATGCTGATGGCGGTACATGAGGCGTTCCTTTGGATGCCTGATTTGAGCCAGCCGGATCCTTGGGTCTTGCCGATTCTTGCAGGAGTTTCCACATT
>CAZTEH010000151.1:0-6822 GCA_964612345.1 uncultured Oscillospiraceae bacterium
CTCCCTGGACAACTGTCCGCATATTTCGGAGGAAGCAAAGGATACCCTCGGAGGAGCATCCGCACCGCCAATCAAGCTGATTAAGGTCGGTAAGGAAGGCTATGAGCGCGAACTGGGAGATGAAGTGGTTCTTTTCAGACATGACAAGACCTTCTATCATCCAACGTGTTATGCGATTGAGATTTCCGACAAGCTTACGGGCGCGGAGCTGGAAGCAAAAGTCAATAAAGTGAACGACTTGGTCTTTGAAAGAGTCGGAGAAACGGTTTCCATCGATATGATCGCCATTAGAAACGATTCGGGGAATCCTGACGCATTTGAAAATGCAGTAAAGGCCGTGGCAGGGAAGACTTGCTTCGCAACGATTCTGATTAGCGAAGATCCCACAGCCATTGAAAAAGCGCTGGCTGTCATAGGAGATACCAAGCCTTTGATTTATGCTGCGACAGAATCCAATTACGAGAAGATGACTGAGCTTGCCAAGAAATACAATTGCCCTTTGGCAGTAAAAGGCGACGGCCTTGAGGCAACGGCGGCTTTGGTTGAGAAAATTGCGGCATCCTATAAAGAACTGGTCATCGATACAGGCGCAAGAGAGCTTTCCCAGACGTTGGCGGAAATCACTCAGACGAGAAGACTTTCCATCAAGAAGAGATTCCGGCCGCTGGGCTATCCTGTGATGGCATTTACTACTTCTTCCGATCCTAGAGACGAAGTAATGGAAGCCAGCGTTTTTGCGGCGAAATATGCCAGCATCATCGTGATGAAGGCGGATGAAAAATCGCAGTTACTGCCTTTGATGGCTCAGAGGATGAACCTGTTTACCGATCCTCAGAAGCCAAGCCAGGTTGAGCCTAAGGTATATGCAATCGGTGCTGTGACTAAGGACTCGCCGGTTTATTGCACAACGAACTTCTCTTTGACCTACTATACGGTTGAAAGTGAAATTTCAGGAAGCAAGATACCTTCCTATATCATTGCATGTCCAACAGACGGAACTTCCGTACTGACAGCTTGGGCGGCAGGAAAATTCAACGGAGAAAAGATTGCCGAGTTCCTGAAGGAATGCAAGATCGAAGAGATGGTCAACCACAGAAATATCGTCATTCCGGGCTATGTAGCGGTCATCATGGGTGTTCTGCAAGAAAAATCTGGATGGAAGGTAATGATTGGCCCGGCTGAAGCTTCTGGTCTGCCGGCATTCGCTAAAGCCAACTTTGCATAATTGCTTGTTAATTTTGCGCAATGCTGTGTTGCTGACTCGCTTGCTCTCGCTTACGTACGTCAGTGTACGTGCGTTTCGAGCTCACTCGTCGCGCCGTGCATTCCGCAAAATTTCCTGCGCAATCTTGTTAATTTTGCGCAATATAATTAAAATGAGGATTCATTATGGCAACCTATCAAGTAACATTTATGCCTGACAATGTCAGTGTCGCCGTGGAAAAGGGAACGAACCTTTTGGAAGCAGCCCGGGAGGCCGGAATCGATTTTGGAAGCCCCTGCGGCGGGAACGGAACCTGCGGCAAGTGTGCGGTCAAGATAATCAGTGAAGATTATCCGGTCCAGAACGATTTCCATCTGTCAGAGGAGCGGAAGGCTTTGGGTTACGTACTTTCCTGCAGGATCAGCGTCGAAAATGATTTGACGGTTGAAATTCCTGCTCAATCAAGAATGACGAAGCATAAGGTGGTGCTTTCAGAAAAACACAGCAGTGAGAATGAATATTTTGCACAGCATAAAATGAATCCCATCTGCAGAAAATATCAACTGGTGCTTTCAAAGCCTGATTTGGCAGATAACATGAATGATCTGGACAGAGTAAAGAAAGCTTTGAAAAAGGAACATGACGTTTCCGATGTGAGCATATCCCTAAGTTGTCTGCGCGCACTGCCCGGTGCAATCCGGCAGGGAGACTTTGAAATTACGGTTACCGTTGTAAAGCACAAAGAGTGCTGCGAAATCATCGCCGTAGAACAAGGCAGAGCCTCAAAGCCAGCATACGGTGCGGCAGTGGACATCGGCACCACTACGGTGGTAGCGGTTCTGCTGGATACGGAAACCGGCAGGCTCCTGGACCAGGAGGGAACCTATAACAAACAGGCATCCTATGGTTCCGATGTCATTTCCAGAATCATCTATGCGGAAGAAAACGCCGGAGGCCTGGAAATCCTGCAGAATGCGGTAATCGATACGGTAAACGGATTACTGAAAGAAATTCTTGAAAGAAACGGCCTGAAGCCGGAAGACATTTCGGCTATGGTCTATGGAGGAAATACGGTAATGACCCATCTCTTTATGGGTGTTACCCCTTCCTATTTACGACTGGAGCCGTATATCCCGGCAGCAATAAAATTTCCGCCTGTTAAAGCAGCGGATCTCAGTATCGGGATCAATCCGGACGCACCGGTTCTCAGCATCCCTTCTGTTGCAAGCTATGTGGGAGGGGATATCACAGCCGGAGTTTTCGCGATCATGCCAAGTGATTCTGACGACCTGAGTCTTTTCATCGATATCGGAACCAATGGAGAATTGGTTCTTGGCAATCGTGAGTGGCTGGTTACCTGCTCCTGCTCGGCCGGTCCCGCTTTTGAAGGCTCCGGAATCAGCAGCGGCATGAGGGCAATGGACGGCGCCATCGACTGGATCGAGATCGATCCGGCAAGTCTTGAGGCAAATTACCGGGTGATCCATGGCGGAAAGCCTCTCGGCGTCTGCGGATCGGGACTCATCTATTCCTTGTCGGAAATGCTGGAAGCAGGGATCATAGACCGTGCCGGCAAAATTCTGACAGACAAGGAATCAAGATGGATCCGAATCGGCAGTGAAGGACCGGAATATCTTCTGGTGGAAGGGTCGGAAAGCGCCACAGGCCAGGATATCGTGATCACCGAAGGCGACATCAAGAATCTTCTCAGGGCAAAGGGTGCGATCTTTGCCGGTATCCGGACCATGCTGCAGCAGGTACAGCTGGATATCAGCGACATCACACAGGTATATATTGCCGGCGGATTCGGAAGATTTATCAACATAACGGACGCTGTCCGGATTGGTCTTCTGCCGGATCTGTCGGAGGATAAATATGAATACGTAGGAAACAGCTGCATTCAGGGAGCATCCATCGGACTGTTGTCACTGGAAGCCCTGGGTGATATGGAGGAACTTGCGGACAGAATGACCTATCTGGAGCTTTCCATTGGAAATCTATTTATGGATGAATTTATATCGGCTGTATTTATCCCCCATACGGATTTGAGCTTGTTTCCCAGTTTAAACTAGGGGAGAAAGCCAATTTGAAAAAGGAGCAATCAGGATGACAATACAAATTGCGGTAGCAGGAAAAGGTGGAACCGGAAAAACTTCATTCTGTGCAATGCTGATCAGATACCTCATAAAAAACGGAAAAATTCCGATTTTAGCGGTAGATGCAGATGCAAATGCAAATTTGAATGAAGCCTTAGGATTTCCCATCGAAAATCAAACCGTATCCGAGCTCATTGCGGCAACGAAGGATCCAAAGGGTATTCCTGAGGGCATGACGCAGGATGTTTATATTGAATACAAGCTCAATGCGGCCCTTGCGGAAGGGAAAAATGTGGATCTGCTCGTCATGGGCGGTCCGGAAGGCCCAGGCTGCTTCTGTTTTCCGAACAACATCCTGAGGAAATATCTGGATCACCTTGAGAAGGGATACAAGTATATTGTTATGGACAACGAAGCAGGACTGGAGCATATCAGCAGAAGAACCACCAAGGATATCGATATCATGTTTGTGGTAAGCGACTGCTCTGCAAGGTCTGTTCGTTCTGCGGGAAGAATCAACCAGCTGATCAAGCAGCTGAACACCAAGGTGAATCAAATTTATCTCATATTGAATAAAGCAACACGGTCGGATGCGGAAGCGCTGAAGGACGAAATCGAAAAAACGGGACTGGCACTAGCCGGAGTGATCCCGGCCGATCCTCAGATAACGGAATACGATATCAAAGGAAAACCACTTTTTGATCTTCCTGACGACTCACCGGCGGTAAAGGGACTTTATAAAATACTCGATAATCTAAAAGTATAAAGGAATCCCGTCAGCAGTTCGAAAGAACCGGACGGAATGTTAAGACGACAAAAATCCCGTCAGCGGTTCTAAAGAACCGGACGGAATGTTAAGATGAAAGGAGAATAAATAAATGCCTGTACAAGTCATAAAAGAAAGAAATAGCGGTAAAGTTTTAAATGTTATTTTGGGAGCCACGAAAGAACAGGGCGGAACCAGAACCAATACCATCACCGTTGGAGGACAAACGTGCCTGCCATACCTTCATTTTGAAGGGGAGACTCCAAATAAACCGATCATTGCGATGGAGGTCGTAGACAGAGTTCCTGATGAATGGAGCGATGAACTGAAGAATGCTTTCCAGGGAGTTCTCGACGATCCGGCTGCATGGGCGAAGAAATGCGTGGAAGAATTCGGCGCTGACATGATCTATCTGAAACTCCATAGTGCAGATCCGGAACTGGGAGACAGTTCACCGGAAAAGTGCGTTGAGACCGTTAAGAACGTTCTTGCTGCAGTTGGTGTTCCACTTGCTGTTGTCGGCTGCGGAATCGACGAAGTGGACAATAAAGTGATCGCTGCCGTTGCGGAAGCCTGCACGGGTGAAAACCTGCTTCTTGGACATGCTACCCAGGAAAACTACAATACGCTCACAGCCGCATGCATGGTACATAAACACACCCTGATTGCAAATTCCCCGCTGGACATCAATATTTGCAAGCAATTAAACATATTGATCACAGAAATGGGGCTTCCGCTTGATAAGATCGTAATGGACCCAAGCATCGGCGGTTTGGGATACGGTATGGAATATGCCTATTCCATCGGAGAAAGAACAAGAATCGGTACGCTTCAGGGCGATAAGATGCTTTCCCTTCCTACAATCGGTACCGTCGGGTATGAAGCCTGGAAGACAAAGGAAGCCACTGCCGGTGTTGATGAATTCCCGGGATGGGGAGAACAGCAGGAACGCGGAATCCTTTGGGAAGCGGTTACAGCGTCCTCACTGCTCCAGTCAGGCTTGGATATCCTTATCATGAGACATCCTGAAGCGGTTAAATTGCTAAAGAAAAATATTGATGATTTAATGAAGCCAAGCAGCGTATAATAAAAGCCAGACAACTTATTATTTTATAAGTAATTTTAAGGAGAGATTGATTATGGAAATCATAGGCGAAAGAATAAACGGTATGTTTAAGGACATAAAAGAAGCAATTATTACGCAGGATAAGAAAGTAATTCAGGACTGGGCTATTAAGCAAACAGAAAATGGTGCAAACTGGCTGGATGTCAATGTCGGTGCCAGTGCGGAAGATCAGTTTGCTGCAATGAAATGGCTGATTAATACAATACAGGAAGTAGTGGATACTCCTCTTTGCCTGGATTCAACAAACTACGATCTGATCGAAGAAGGACTGAAGCTTTGCAAGAGTCCGGCGCTGATCAATTCCTGCCATGCTGACCGATATAAAATCGAACGTGTATTCCCAATGGCGGTAAAATATAATGCCAAGGTGATCGGACTGGCAATGAGCGAAACCTCCGGTATTCCGAAGAACGCAGATGCCCGTGTAGCACTGGCGATGGAGTTGGTTGCAGGAGCCGATGAATTCGGTCTGCCTCTGGAAGACTTGTACATAGATCCGCTGATCCTGCCGGTCAATGTTGCACAGGATCATCCGGTGGAGGCTATGGAAACTATCAGACAGATCAAATTATTGTCAGATCCCCCAGCAAAGACAGTAGTTGGCTTGTCCAATGTATCGCAGAAATGCAAAAACAGACCGCTGATCAACAGAACCATGCTTGCCATGCTCATGGCATGTGGTCTGGATGCAGCCATTGTGGATGCCAACGATGATGAGTTGATGGATACGGCTGCAGCAGCAAGGATCCTTATGAATAAGGAAATCTACTGCGACTCCTATGCAGATCTGTTCAAAAGCAAAAAATAATAATTCACAGTTTCCTGAAAAAAGAAAATATGAGAGGTGAATAACATGTGTGAATCGAATGTATACCTGATCGACAAAAACGGGAAGGAAAGTCTTTATTTCGAGTTGGTTGATAAAATTGTAACGGATAAAAATACCATATACCTGGAAGATATCCTGGGACAAAAAAAGTCCGTTAATGCCAGAATCAAAGAATTGGCACTGGTTAATCATCGGATTGTTTTAGAAGAAATTTAAAAAGTATTGGAATGAAATAAAATTAAATGATAAAATGAATTCACATGGAGGCAGGGTATAACTGCCTCCTGATGTGCTTTAAAGGAACGATATCGATAAGGAGATTATGGATGGATCTAAGTACTTTGCGCAAAGCGCTTGAAGCGGAACATTATGTATTTGAAGAAAATTTGCTGACAACCATTTATGTATCGATCAAGCTGGGAAAACCGCTGCTCATCGAGGGTGCGGCAGGCGTCGGAAAAACGGAAGTCGCTAAGGTTCTGGCAGCAGCCTTTGGTGTTGAGCTTACCAGACTGCAGTGCTATGCAGGCTTGGACGAGGCGAAGGCATTGTATGAATGGAATTACCAGAAGCAGCTTCTGAGCATTCAGCTTGATTTGAAGCAGAATCAGTCAGACTGCCGAAACGATCAGCGATTGGAAAGTCTTTTCAGCAAGGATTTCCTTCTGGAACGACCGCTGCTGAAGGCGATCAACAGCGATGTCACAGAAGTTTTGCTCATCGATGAGATCGATAAATCGGATGAAGAGTTTGAGGCGTTCCTCCTTGAACTGTTGTCGGATTTCCAGGTATCCATACCTG
>CAZTEH010000152.1:0-6652 GCA_964612345.1 uncultured Oscillospiraceae bacterium
TTTTTCAATCTTGGCGGGTAATTTTTTACTTAATTTGCTTCGGAATTCAGGATATAAACATATCACATTTCAAATATTTGCGCAAGCCTTTTATTTATAAATTTATAATTTTTTTTATCTGAGCTCACGCTGAACACCAATAAGCTCGGCTTCCGAGTTATTTTCAATAAAAGTTATCACATTGTCCATTATGCTGTCTGCTAAAGCAGTGTTTCCCGCTACGCAGGCAAGCCCTAAAACGACACTCTGATGTACATCCTGGTCTTCCACCTCAGCAATCGATACGTTAAACTTATTCCTGATCTTTGCGATAAGACTCTTTACAATCATACGCTTTTCTTTCAAAGAATGGACCCATGATGCATAAAGTCTTATTTCAAGGGTTTCAATTATCATACACTCACCACCATCCCAAACTCAATAATTGCAATTCTTTAATGTTGAATTTTCCTTTCTTCGGATACGTTCAAACTTTAATTTTTTGCATAAAAAACTTCCTTTTACAGCGCACTTCTACCCCCAAATTAATGTTAAAAGACGTGTTCTGTTTTCGGAAGTTCTCATTCGACAAACGTTGAATCGAGACATTGCAACGTTTATGTAGTGTGAGTAAGTCTATAAGCCGAGTTCTGTATTAGACAATCATCTATCTAGGCGCACTGTCGCCAGTACGCTCATGCGACCTACCTTCCGGGAAGCGACGGGCAGCCGCCTTTCAGGCATTATACCCCAAAGGGTAATTACCTCCCTGCTTGGTCTTGCTCCGGGTGGGGTTTACACGGCCAGCATGTTACCATGCTGCCGGTGAGCTCTTACCTCACCATTTCAACCTTACCTCAGCTTGCGCTGATCGGCGGTATGTTTCTGTTGCACTTTCCTTAAAGTCACCTTCACCAGACGTTATCTGGCACCCATGCCCTGTGGAGCTCGGACTTTCCTCGTGGATATCGAAGTATTCACGCGATTGTCTGGCTTACTCACTTATTCATCATATCATATTTTTAAACGGATTTGTATTAATTTCTGATTCTATTATCTGGATTTTTGATCCAACATTTTTCTTTAGTTTATCTGCAAAATTCTCTGCAAAAATCTTTTCCGTTCCATAGTGTCCGGCATCGATGAGACAGATCCCTTTTTCTCTGGCAATCTGAGCTTCGTGGTGTTTGACATCCCCTGTTATGAATAGATCGCAGCCGTTCTTTATGGCTGCGGCCATGGTGTCGCCCCCTGCTCCTGTGCATAACCCGACCGTACTGATGATTTTGTTCTGATCTCCGACGGTTTTCAGCTCTCCTTTGACGCCCAGTGCTTCCTCAACCAACCTGCATGCGGCTTCCATTGTGATCAGCTCCGAAAAGTTACCCATTCTTCCGACGACATACTCTCTGTCATCCCCCTTCATGGCAAGACGCTTGTTTTTAATTCGCCGTATCCTGGACAAACCCAGTATATCCGCCAAATATTCGTTATTCCCTCCGAATGTGTCATCAAAGGTAGTATGAGCCGAATAAACAGAAATGCCTGCTTTGATCAGGTCGATCACATAGTTTCCCGTAATTGTATTATAGTCAACCACATCTATTTTGTTGAATAATAAAGGATGATGGGTGATGATGAAGTCGACGTCTTTCATCATTGCCTCGGCGATAACGCTCTTTGTAATTTCAAGAGCGATAAGAACACTGTTTACTTCCTGGTTTCCCATATTGATCTGCATCCCGCTGTTGTCCCATTCTTCTTCCATCTCTCTTGGGGCAATGACTTCAATTTCTGCAATTAACTCACTCATCTTCATACTCATCTTAATCACTCCTCTTTCGCAATTCCTTCAGCAACTCAATTCTTTCTTCCGATTTTTTCAGCTTGCCGGCCTTATCTTTCGTTGCTCCGGTTTGAATTGCTTCATATTCCTTCTTTTCTATTCTAATCTTATTTTCAATAAATTCAACCAGCTGAGGGTCTTTTTTTGCAAAAAGTATCGGACTTATCTCCAAATCAATTGCATCCGGCTCTATTTTTTTACTCAGACGGCACGGTGCTGCCAGAATGATTTCACAGAAGTATTTCCCCTCCTTCACAAGCACCTCGTCCTCGATTGTAAATCCGTTTTCGATCAGCCACAGCCTCAGCTTTTCCTGACCGTTTCTCGGCTGTAAAATCAGTTTCCGGTAGCTTTTGGATTTCTCCAGATCATCTCCAAGAATTTCTGTGATCAATAATCCGCCCATACCTGCTATTACAATAACATCAACTTCCGCAGGCTTTAAAGTTTGAATACCGCTTCCGATACGAATATCAAATTCCTTTTCCGGAGAATATTTATTGATATTGGCACGGGCCTTTTCCAACGGGCCTGCATTGATATCACTTAGAATTACATGGGGGCTTTTGCCGCTTTCCAATAACGCAATCGGCAGAAATCCATGATCGGTACCGATGTCAGCGATGGATTCTCCAGGCTCGATAAAATCTGCGATTTTCTGTAATCGGTCTGATAGTTTCAACATATTAAAAATCTCCTATGTAAGTAAAATACCGGGCAGAATGTTAAAGCCACCCGCTTGCCACGGGTGGCTCTTGGTTATTCTAAATAATCCTTTAATTTCTTGCTTCTGCTTGGATGTCTCAGCTTTCTGAGCGCTTTGGCTTCAATCTGACGGATTCTTTCTCGTGTGACGTCAAATCTTCTTCCCACTTCCTCCAAAGTTCTCGCACGGCCGTCATCCAATCCGAATCTCAGCTTCAGAACCTTTTGTTCTCTGTCAGTAAGAGTATCCAAAACCTCCACAAGCTGTTCCTTCAGCATGGAGAAGGCAGCAGCTTCTGCCGGCGCCGGAACATCATCGTCCGGAATGAAATCGCCCAGATGGCTGTCTTCTTCTTCTCCGATCGGAGTTTCCAAGGAAACAGGCTCTTGTGCAATCTTCAATATTTCCCTTACCTTTTCCTCGGTAATATCCATTTCAGCGGCTATTTCCTCAGGTGTTGGTTCCCTGCCGTATTCCTGCAGCAACTGTCTGGAAATACGGATCAGTTTATTGATGGTTTCAACCATATGCACAGGAATACGGATGGTTCTTGCCTGATCCGCAATGGATCGGGTAATTGCCTGTCTAATCCACCAAGTAGCATATGTACTGAATTTGTACCCTTTTCTCCAGTCAAATTTGTCTACCGCTTTTATTAAACCTAGATTTCCCTCCTGAATCAAGTCCAGGAAAAGCATGCCTCTTCCGACATACCTTTTTGCTATACTGACTACCAGTCTTAAATTAGCTTCGCAAAGCCGCTTCTTTGCTTCATCGTCTCCCATCTCCATCTGCTTGGCAAGCTCAATTTCCTCCTCCGCCGATAAAAGCGGTACTTTACCGATTTCCTTCAGATACATTCTGACAGGATCGTCGACTGCAATTCCCTTTGGAAGGGTTGATTCCAGATCGATTTCCCCGGCTTCAAGATTTATATCTTCTAATTGAACATCAGCATCCTCATGCTCCAATGCAATAATTTCAAAATCATCAGGGTCAACCTCGGATACGATTTCAATGCCCATGGAAATCAAAGAATCATATAGGTCATCCATCTGATCCTTATCCATGTCCACATTTTCCAAGTAGTCTGATATTTCTCTGTATGAGATGGAACCCTTGCTCTTTGCTTTTTCCAATAATTCGTTTACATATTCAAACTTTTTCTCGTCTTGACCTTCTTCGTAGCTCATGCAAACCACCTACCTTCTACTTTTTTTAATTGTTTCCTTAAGTTCCATAAGTTCTTTAAATTCTATAGTAAGGGCTTCGATTTTATCCCGATCTTCTTCATCATCCATTATTGATAGAATTTGAATGATTTCCTTTTCTCTTTTGTTTAATCTGGCCTCTTCTATCCCTTTTATACAATCTTGAAAGTACTTTTCGTCATCATCAGAAAGTTTAATGTTGTCAATAATATCCTGAAACAGTATATTATCTTCCGCTTCTAAACTATCCTTGATCTTCTTTACGTCAATCTCTTCATCGTCTTTGTACTCAGAGCGGATCAACTCGTAAATTTTATATGCGGACGGACTTCTGAATACCCATTCATAGGGTCTCATTTTTAAAATATAATTACTTTTAAACAGCATCAGCTTAATAAAATGTTTTTCTAACTGACTGGCTGTTCCGTCACTTTTGCCTTCCAGCGTCTGCCCTTTACCGGTCTCCCGGGCAGGCACCGCATTTGAATTCCTTGCATTTTCGGTATTATTATTGCCATTAATTTCTAGTCTTATAGCCCCCTCGGAAATTTTTGTTTCCTTTGCTATTTTTTTAATGTAAATGTCCGCTTCCACAGGGCTTAATTCCCTTAACATCTTTGCAGTTTCCTGAAGAAATTCCACACTTCCTTCTGTAGTTCCAAGATCGAGCCGCTGCTTTAAAAGATGAATTTTATAATCGGCAAAGGACATTGCATTTTGAATCAGCTTTAGAAATTCGTCCTTGCCGTTCTTTTTTATGAATTCATCGGGATCCTTGCCGTCGGAGACATACAGTACTTTAACCTTGCAGCCTGATTTGTGGAGGATATCCAAACCTCTCAGCGCAGCTGCCTGACCTGCCGTATCGGAATCATAGGAAAGAATCACATTATCGGTATATCGCTTCAACATAGCTGCCTGATTTTCTGTCAATGCCGTTCCTAAAGAAGCGGATACATTCCGGACACCGTGTTGGTACAAGGAAATAACATCCATATAACCTTCAACGAGAATCACTTGATTTTCTTTATTTATATCCTGTCTCGTCAAGTTTAATCCGTATAAGTTGTTTTTCTTTAAAAAAACTGCAGATTCCGAGGAATTTAAATATTTTGGAGCACCTTCTCCAAGAATTCTTCCACCGAACCCGATTACCTTTCCCCTGGTGTTGATAATCGGAAAGATAACCCTGTCTCTATACTTGTCATAATATTTTCCGTTTGAGTAAGATATGAGTCCAAGTTCAAGAAGTGTCTGCGGATCGGTACCTTTACTCATAAAATATTTATAGAGGCTGTCCCAATCTCCGTCAGCGTAGCCTATTCCGAATTTTCGAAGTGTAGCAGGCTCAATACCGCGTTTCTTCATATATTCATAACCGGGATTGGGGGCTTGCGTGAAGGCTCTGTAATAAAAGGCTGCCGCCTCACGGTTGATATCGTAAAGAGCAGTTCGATCCCTTTCACCTTGAAAATTGCTGCTTTTTATCTCGATGCCGTACTCGCCGGCTAGCTTTTCAACAGCACCGGGGAAGTCCAGATTGTTGTACTTCTGTACGAACTCGATCACATCGCCGGTCGCTCCGCAGCCAAAGCAGGTAAAAATCTGTTTTGTATCAGAGACAACAAAAGAAGGTGTCTTTTCATTGTGGAATGGACAAACGCCTTTATAATTGCTCCCTGTCTTCTTCAAGGGCACATGACGACCAATCACATCAATAATATTGCACCTGCTTTTAATTTCATCAACTATGTTATCACTTGATCCCACACCCACCTAATTTCTCCGCATTAACATAACCTTGCAACAGAACCATAGTTACATATTCGACAAAAGTTGTGTCATTCCTTTATTCCCATCGAAAAAAAATAAAAAATTAAAAGTGCCTGCCTTGGGGTATTCTCACATTCAGCTAAATAATGTACTGTAAATATTCAAGGCATAACGATCCGTCATACCGGCGATATGATCCTTCACCACTTCATCGATACCAAATTCCCCGATCATTTCAAAAGATTCGGCCGGAAGCTCTTTCGGATTCTGTTCGTAATAATCATACAGTGAAATGATCATATTTTTTATTTTATCCAGATCTTCATCCTTCTTCACTACTTTACTGTGATACACGTTCTCAAACATATATGCTCTCAGCTTATCCATATAGAAGCGGCACTCTTCGCTCATTATGATACGATCCCTGCTGTCGCTGTTCCGGACCAGATCGGTTACGAGAGTATTGATCCTCGACCGGTGGTCATGACCCAGAATATCGACGCAATCCTTTGGCAGATCGGATTCCTTGATAACACTGCTTCGCAAAGCATCGTCGATATCGTGATTGATATAGGCAATCCGATCACTGACTTTAACGATCTGGCCCTCCAAGGTAACAGGAGTCACATCGCCTGTATGGTTCAATATCCCGTCTCGTACCTCAAAGGTAAGATTCATCCCTCTCCCTCTTCCGCTTGACTCCAAAACATCTACTACTCTGAGACTTTGAACATTGTGCTGAAATCCGCCCGGATGACGCTCGTTCAGAAAGCTCTCCCCATTGTGTCCAAAGGGAGTATGTCCGAGGTCGTGGCCCATTGCAATGGCTTCCGTCAGATCCTCGTTCAGTGCCAATGCCCTGGCGATGGTTCTTGCGATCTGGGATACCTCCAGTGTATGGGTCAGCCGGGTCCTGAAGCTGCGACACTTGCTCGCCGACGCCGAAACAGAAACCGTCGCCGCCTGATCTCTGAGCGGCCAAGGCGCCACGGCTCCAGCACAAAGATCACCAAGATCACGAAGCTCACAATGATCGCAAAACAACCTTCGTGTTCTTAGTGGTCTTTGTGAGCTTGGTGGCAAAGCCCGTGGGCCTCGTGACGCGTGCCCTGCCCCAGCAAGAGGCGCAGGAGGGTC
>CAZTEH010000153.1:0-3290 GCA_964612345.1 uncultured Oscillospiraceae bacterium
CTTGTGCAGAGAGACGTAAAGAGGATCCTCGCTTACTCCACCTTAAGCCAGCTTGGCTATATGGTGATGGCGATGGGAATCGGAAGCCTCACCGCCGGAATGTTCCATCTCACCACCCATGCCTTTTTCAAAGCGCTTTTGTTCCTTGGCGCAGGCAGCGTGATCATTGCCATGCACCACGAGCAGGACATATTCAGGATGGGCGGTTTGAGCAGGAAGATGCCCATAACCACCTGGACCTTTGTGATCGGCGCCCTTGCACTGGCGGGCATATTCCCGCTGGCAGGCTTCTGGAGCAAGGATGAGATTCTGCTTGCGGCTCTCCATCATGAATACTACGGTTTGCTTGTGATCGGACTTATCGTCGCCTTTATGACGGCCTTCTATATGTTCCGGCTGATCTTTGTGGCTTTCTTTGGAGAGAAGAAGTCGGACCACCATGCTCATGAGACCAACTGGCTGATGACGCTTCCCCTAGTGATTCTGGCGGTTTTTGCCGTATTTTCCGGGCTAGTAAATTCACCCCTGTTTTATGACATGTTCCACCAGAGCTTCAGCACCTTCGTATTCTTTGAAGAACGGTCGCAACCTGAATTCAGCTTTCTTGTGGCGGGTGTTTCCACTGCAGCAGCGCTTGCGGGAATATGGCTCGCCTGGCGGATCTATGCAAAGCAGGATATTTCGGCGGAAGGCATTGCCAATAGGTACAGGCGTATCTATAAGCTGCTCTGGAATAAATACTACATAGACAATATCTACAGCTGGCTGTTTAACAACATAATGATACTCATCGGAGATATTTTCGACTGGATCGACCATAAGCTGATAGACGGCTTTTTCGACGGTCTGGCCAAACTGCTCGGCTTTACCGGCAGGCGCCTTCGCCTAACCACATCCGGGGCGCTGCAGAATTATGCCTTGGCAATGTTCGGAGCGGTGCTGATCATCGTTATCCTCGCGTCAACTCCAGTGCTGGGAGGTGTATTGAAATGATGAGTTTGAATCAGTTTCCCATACTGCTTATCATAATGCTTTCACCGGTAATCGGCTCCATTGCCGTCTGGTTTGCTCCCAATGGAAGGGCTGTAAAGTATATCGCGGCATTTTTCGCAAGTATTTCGCTGGTCCTTTCCATTCTGACATTTGTAAGCTATGACAAGGCGGCGGCCGGGATGCAGTTCGTTTTTGAAATTCCATGGATCGAGGCGACCGGTGTCAACCTGAGTCTTGGAGTTGACGGGATCAGTATGCCCATGGTGCTGCTTACCGCAATCATCCTGTTCTGCGGAGTTTTTGTGTCATGGAAGCTGGAGGACAGGCCGAAGGAATTCTTCTTTTACATGCTGTTCCTTGTGGGAGGAGTTTTCGGGGTATTCACCTCCAGGGACCTGTTCCTGTTGTTCTTCTTCCTTGAGCTGGCCGTCATACCAAAATTCATACTGATCAATGTATGGGGAAGCAAGTACAAGGAATACGCTTCCATGAAATATACCCTTTATCTGCTGGCAGGAAGCGCCGTTGCGCTCATAGGCATAATCGCCATATTCATGTACGCGGCAGACCCTGTCAAAGGGCTGGGTTATTATACCTTTGATATCGAGACGCTGGCCGCAGTCAAATATGACCTGGCGTTCCAGAAAAGCGCTTTCTTCATGCTGCTCATCGGCTTCGGAGTACTGGTGCCCATGTTCCCGCTGCACCGCTGGACGCCGGATGGACATTCCGCCGCCCCTACTGCCATCAGCATGCTGCTGGCCGGCGTCATCATGAAGCTTGGAGGCTACGCCCTTATACGCGTAGGTATAGGCTTCTTCCCGGAGGGGGCTCAATTCTGGGCGCCGCTGATTGCGGTGCTGGCGACCGTCAATGCGGTATACATCGCCATGGTTGCCATGGTGCAGCATGACATCAAATATGTAATCGCCAACTCCTCCATAAGCCATATGGGTTATGTGCTGATCGGTATCGCTTCCCTTAACACCGCTTCAATAGACGGCGCCGTGGGGCAGATGTTTGCTCACGGCATCATGGCTGCGCTGTTCTTCGCGCTGGTAGGAAACATATACGACAAGACCCATACAAGGGAGCTTTCCCATTTCGGGGGGCTTGCCCACCAGATGCCGCGGGTGGCCGCCGGCTTCCTGATCGCGGGGCTTGCGTCCCTGGGACTGCCCGGGTTGTTCAACTTCGTTTCCGAGTTTTCGATCTTTGTAGGCGCCATCCAGGTGTTTACGGTGCCTGCGATCATATCCATATTTGCCATCGTGATAACGGCCATATATGTTCTTAGAGTAGTCCAGCAGACCTTTTTCGGTCCCCGGGACCCCAGATGGGATGAATTGCAGGACGCCAAAGGTGTAGAACTGATTCCCATAGTCGTACTTTGTACAACACTGTTCCTATTCGGCATCTTTCCAAGCCTGATAATGGATATGATAGACAGCGGGGTTACTCCACTGGCTGAGAAGTTCGTATCCTTGAAGATCGGAGGGTTATTCTGATGGATTTTCGTGTGGTCACATTAGAAATAGCAGTTGCGATTCTTGGAATTGTCCTGCTTGCTACAGGCCTGCTGCTTCCGAGCAGTATGAAAATGGCAAACGGCCTGATAGCCGCTGCCGTTCTGACGGGGCTGCTTGTTTACAGCTTTACGGGCAGTGAGACGGCAAGCGGCGAATTCTTCATGGGCATGTACAGCGCCGACTCCTTGACGCTATATTTCAAACAGCTTTTTATGATCGCCGCGATTTTCGTCACCATAATGTCGCTGACCTCAACGCCAAGGTTCAAAGAAAACGGAGGGGAATATTTCTCCATCCTAATTTTTGCCCTGCTGGGCATGATGGTGATGGTATCGGCCAATGATTTCATAACACTTTATGTCGGTCTGGAGCTTATGACCATATCCTTCATCATATTGACGGGCTTTGATAAGAGCAGCCTGAAATCTGCCGAGGCCGGGATCAAGTACGTGCTTTTAAGCGCCATGTCCTCTGCCGTATTATTATATGGACTCAGCTTGTTTTACGGACTTTCAGGCTCAACGGACTTCGGGGGCTTCGTAACATACGCCCAGTCCGGCAGTGCAAGCCCTATATTTGTAGTCGCGGTAATCATGCTTCTGGCAGGGCTCGGCTTTAAAATATCCGCCGTACCCTTCCATATGTGGTCTCCCGATATTTACGAGGGCGCGCCTACGCCGATCACCGCATTCCTGGCTACAGGCTCAAAAGCCGCAGCGTTTGCGGTGCTCATAAGGATGCTTACCCTCATGCTCAAGGACAATTACG
>CAZTEH010000153.1:3390-6600 GCA_964612345.1 uncultured Oscillospiraceae bacterium
ATTCTTGACCCCAAGGTCACTTCCATAACATGGGAGTTGGTTCCTGGAAGGGGAGCGGTCGGAAAAACCATTGATGAAGTGCTGGAATGTGCCGAACATGCAGCAAAGGATCCAAGAATTCACGGAATTACGCTGACGGATAATCCGAGCGGAAGGCCTGCGATACTTCCCTATAACCTTGCGTTGGAAGTAAAGAATATCGGGATTGATCCTTTGATCCATTTTACATGCAAGGATAAAAACAGAAACAGCATTCAGAGCGACCTGTACGCTTTTGAGCGGTCAGGCCTTGAGTACCTTCTCGTCATGACGGGGGATTATCAGACAGACGGCTATAAAGGTCAGGCACAGAAGGTCTTTGATATCGATCCGGTTCATACGGTAAAACTGATTTCCGACATGAACAAAGGAGAGCGGGTAGGCAAGACGGTCTATCCGCCGACCCACTTTTTCCAGGGAGCCGTGGTTTCACCCTTTAAAAGGACCGAGGCTGAGCAGGTGACTCAGTACTACAAGCTCATCAAAAAGGTAAAGGCAGGCGCGCAATTCATCATAACCCAGGTAGGCTATGACCCCAGGAAGTTTGAAGAGCTCAGGATGTTCATGGAAACCAACGATATCAAGGTTCCCCTGATCGGAAACGTATATATGCTTTCCTATCCCGTAGCCAAAATGATGTATGAGAACAAGCTTCCCGGATGTGTGGTTTCTGAAACCATGCTCCGCCATGTGGACGAGGAGAGGGGAAAATTCAGCAGACCCAGGGATGCCCAGCTTTTAAGGTCGGCGGAGATGTATGCGGTGATGAAGGGACTTCGGTACGACGGGATCAATATAGGCGGACACGGAATGAAATATGAGGATTTCTGTTTTATAATGGAAAAGGGGGAGGAGCTCAGCAAGAACTGGCAGGAAATTGCGGAGAAATACCAGGCCCTGCACAATGACGGAACCTTCTTCTATTATTACGAGAAGAAAGAGGATTCCATCTGGAATTCAGAAAAGCCCGTGGACCTCGATAAGACGGAAGAGAAGAGGACCTATCTGGATTATAAGCTGATGCACCTTTTGCATGTGCTGGTTCTTTCCAAGCACGCGCCCCTCTACAAGCCGGCAAGATGGGCGATGAAAATGCTGGATGATTCGCCTCTGAAAGGGATCTATACGAAAGTGGAACATCTTGCTAAGGTTTTAACCAACAACTGCAAGCAGTGCGGCGATTGCGCCATGCCCGAGAGATCGTTCCTGTGCCCCATGTCGGTATGCCCCAAACAGCAGAGGAACGGGCCCTGTGGCGGGAGCTACAATGGCTGGTGCGAGGTTTATCCCGATCAGCAGAAGTGCATCTACGTAATGGCATATGACAGGCTGAAAAGCGCCGGAGACAAGGAAAAGCTCCAGAGGGACTACATACCGCCCTATGATGCGTCCTTGTACAAGACCGCATCGGAGATCAACTTCTTCTGCGGCAGGGATTTTATGAGCAGGAAGGAATATATTGAGGATATTAACAAGGTGGACCATATATAGAGCCGCAATGTGTTGCTGTCTTTTCTGTTCGCATGTGGGCAGACTGACGGGTGAAAGTCCCGAACAACATCGAACACCAGATAAACCTGACGATTTCGGGGTTTAAACGTGTTACCTTACCAACAACTACCGGTCGGCGGTTCGAATCCGCCCGGGAGCTCCAAAAACCCATAATCACAAGTTTAACTTTGTGGTTTATGGGTTTTTTATGTCATTTGCGAGCATGGGCCTGATTAGTAAATATTGACATATAAACAAACGTTCAGTATAATCAAGGCAAGAACGTAGGTTTAAATTTTTAGGAATCTTGCAATTATAGTATGGATTGAAAAGAGGTAGTACCAATGCCTAACAAAGATTTAAAAGAAACCATCATTGCGAAAGGAACTGAAATCACTGTTATTTCCGGCGTAGGTGATAATGATTATATTTCTTTGACTGATATTGCAAAATATAAAACAGATGAAAATCCAGGATATATAATTCAGAACTGGATGCGGAACCGAAATGTAGTTCGTTTTCTTGGATTATGGGAGCAAATAAATAATTCGGATTTCAATTGCCTCGAATTCGAGGCAATTGAAAAAGATGCCGGATTCAACAGCTTTGTTCTAACACCAAAAAAATGGGTTGAGAAAACTGGAGCCATTGGTATCGCCACGAAACAAGGACGATATGCTGCTACATACGCCCATTCCGATATTGCTTTTGAGTTTGCATCTTGGATTTCACCAGAGTTTAAACTGTACATTATTAAAGACTATCAACGTCTAAAGGCAGATGAAAATAGCCGCCTCTCACTTGGATGGAATCTCAACCGTACCCTTGCAAAAATCAATTATCGGATACATACAGACGCCATTAAGGACATATTAATTCCGCCGGATGTTACTCCGCAGAGACAAAATATTACTTATGCTAACGAAGCTGACCTTTTAAATGTTGCTCTGTTTGGAATAACAGCGAAAGAGTGGCGCCAGGTAAATCCAGATGCAAAAGGAAATATTCGTGACGAAGCCTCCCTTCAACAGCTTATAGTTTTGTCAAATATGGAAAGCTTGAATGCCGAATTTATACGGCAAGGGTTAACACAGAAGGAGCGGCTTCTGCGTCTCAATGCCAGTGCTAAGCAGATGATGAGGTCTCTTATGGATAGCGCAAGTATTGAACGATTGGAGCAGTTGAAATCGCTAAAGGAGTAGACCACAAAAATTTATTTTTATACGTCTTTATGATATGAAAATTTTTAACTTGGAGTATGTGATTATGGAAAAATGTATTGTATATCCTATTTTACAAAAATATTACAATGCCTTGAAACAACTTGAAAATGCTTAGTATAGATATTGAAGTTTCTAAGATTGATGATATTGACTACGTAAGTAATCAAATTCTTTCTCCCCAGATAGTCGAAAATGATTCGATAGTAAACTGGTTACAGCCGATTTTTGACAGCCTTATGAAGCGTTAACCTACCCTTTTAAACAACTACAGGTCGGCGGTTCGAGTCCGCCCGGGAGCTCCAAAAAACAATGGGGCTGTCGCACTAAAATGAAAATTGGTGCGCAGCTCCTTTTTCAATTCCCAAAAACCAATAAACCCCAAGCTTGGAAAAGCAAGGGATTTATGGTAAAATATATGTATGCAAAAACAAAATATTTTACATAAAAATTATACATT
>CAZTEH010000154.1:0-6563 GCA_964612345.1 uncultured Oscillospiraceae bacterium
TGCAATTACAAGGCGCATATCTATTCTATATTAAATTATTGCTTCGGAATTAGGGGGGCAGACAGCATAATGGACAATGTGATAACTTTTATTGAAAATAACTCGGAAGCCGAGCTTATTGGTGTTCAGCGTGAGCTCAGATAAAAAAAATTATAAATTTATAAATAAAAGGCTTGCGCAAATATTTGAAATGTGATATGTTTATATAGTTGATTATATTAATTCAACAATATTAACCAAGATAAAATATGATTATTACATTTTCTTCTAGTTAAGAGTATTTAAACAATCAATATTTCATCTCATCAAACACCTTTAAAAGGAGAAATGTAAAATGACAGATAAAAATTTAGTATGTAAAGACTGCGGAGCAACATTCGTTTTCACAGAAGGCGAACAGGCTTTCTATCAGGAAAAAGGATTCACAAATGAACCACAGAGATGTCCTGACTGCAGAAGAGCAAAAAAAGAGCAGAACAACAACAATAGGAACTACAGATAAGATTTCTTAAGAATCAAACCTACTGGATATGCTTTCAGTAGGTTTCATTTTTTTCAGAGGATGGGATTTTTTATGATAAGAAAATGTAAACAGTGCGGTTCTCTGTTAAAATCCGGCGAAAATAACCAACTTTGTGAAAACTGCCGAAAGCATAAAAGGGACTCACAATCAGAAGTGAATCTGAAAAGAAAGAAAAAAAAATTAGGAATTGGTCAATAATAACTTAATAATAAGTTAATTGAACCGTGATATAAGGAGAAAAATCATGAGTGAAAAACAAAACGGAAAAGTTAAATTTATAGGATCAAGAGGGTATGGCTTTATACTACCAGATGGTGCGGAAGAAGGCGACAAAGGCTTATTCTTTCACAGGACAAATGTTGTTGATGATAAGTTTGATGAATTAAAAGAGGGTCAGCAAGTAGAATTTATTGTTGAAACAACAGAAAAAGGACCACAAGCGGTCGCAGTTACTGCTGCTTAAACAGATTGCCTTTCGTGTAATACACGAAAGGCTTTTTTATTTTTTTCGATGAGGGAATTCTTTTATATGAAAAAGATGATCACTAATATTCTAAAAATCATATATCCGATCGCCGTCTATTTTATCATTACAATCGGAATCGCCCTGATATTAAAAGAATTAAGCATAAAAATTGAAACGGAGGATGTAATCCGTGTATTGATCACAGAGCAGGTTATTTCAACTGCTGTAATCCTTTGGATCTATAAATTTCAAAGCAGGACTTCCGCACTTGAGAAATACCGCTACACATTATCCGATTTTGGGATAAAAAACATGATTCTTGTTTTGATTACCACGTATTTTGTGCTTGGGTCCATTTCGCTGATCAGTTTAATGCTCCGCCTCAATGAATCGTATCCCGGATACTCTGAGATTTACAATATCATTTCCAGTGGGCCTCTTCTGCTGCAGATTGTTTCAACCGTTATTATGGCACCGGTATTGGAGGAAGTCTTATGCAGGGGTATCATATATAACCGGATGCGGGAGATGTCAAATTTTTATGTTTCTGCGTTGGTATCATCACTGCTCTGGGCTGTTGCACATTTGAATATGGTTCAAGGTGTAACGGCACTTCTGTTCGGCCTATTTTTAGCATTTCTCTATGAGAAGTTCAAGATGCTTTGGGTGACGATATTAAGTCACGGTCTCTTTAATCTTATTGCCGTGGTTTCCGGTTATCTCAAGGCATTGCCTGAAAACGGACAGGCGGTGAATGGATCGGAACTTGACTCGACCGTAAACATAATCGCAATGATTTTTAATATTTTAATCGCCGGATGGCTTATCTCTGTGCTGCACCGTTCAAAATTTCCCATTAAGAAAAAATAACCTGCCGGTTAAACCTTCCCTGTAAATGTCAAATACAATAAGACTGCGTTCAGACTGATGATCAGCATGGCGATGGTGCAGCCCAGAAACTTTGTAATGGGTCTGTTCACGAAATCTCCCATCAAGTCCTTACGGCTGGTGATGATCAGCATGGATAGGATTGTCACAGGGAGTACGAAGCTAAGACATACCTGACTCATCAGGAGTGCTTTCATAGGGTTTACTCCGATCAGGATGACGATAATTCCCGGAAGCATGGTTATGATTCTTCTGAGAATCAGGGGGAGTTTAAAATTTACAAAACCATCCATGATGGTTTCCCCTGCCATTGCACCAACCGATGACGAGGAAAAGCCCGAGGCAAGCAGTGCGGCTCCAAAGGCTCCGCTTGACAATGCTCCTAAAAGAGGCTCTAAAGACCGGTGGGCGTCTTCGATGGATTCCACAGCGATTCCTCGGCTGAAGAATACGGAAGCGGATACGATGACCATGGAGGCATTGACGATGAATGCAATATTCATTGCTACGAAAACATCGATCTTCTCCATCTTCAAATGCCTTTTCTTGTCTTCCAGGGTCAATCCGCCGTTACGGCATTGAACAAGCTGAGAATGCAGGTAGATGACATGGGGCATAACGGTAGCGCCCAGCATGCCCGCTGCGATCAATACTGCCTGACCGTTGGGAAGGGAAGGCATCAGGGTATGAAGCGCTACCTGCGGCCAATCCGGCTTAGCGAGAAATATCTCTAGGATATAGGAAGCACAGATGATTGCCACCAGCAGCGTAATGACGATTTCAACAACTCTTTGACCGTACTTTTGCAGATATACAATTATGCAGGTGACGAATGCCGTTAAAATCATGGAATAGGACAGAGGGATACCGAATAGTAAGTAAAAGCCTAAAACTCCGCCTAAAAATTCAGCTAATGTCGTAGCCATCGCAGCGAGCGTTGCTACAACGTAAAAAATCCAGTTCGTTCTGGCTGAAAAAACTTCTCTGCACATTTGTGCGAGATTTTTCCCCGTTGCTATTCCTAATTTAGCAGACATGATCTGGAGAAAGATGGCCATCAGGTTGCTCCAGAGGATAACCCACAGGAGACTATAGTTAAACAGAGATCCGCCGCTGATATTGGCAGCAAAGTTGCCCGGGTCGATATATGCAACACTGACAATGAACGCAGGTCCTAAAAAATGCAGCTGATCTTTCAGCCGAAAAGAGACTTTTAAAGTATCATTCACACCGATTGATACGGGATTTAAACTGCATGGATTTGCTAAAATACTTTCTTTTTCCAATATAAATTCACCTTCTTTGTTGAATATTTTACTTATGTATCACAAAATTAATGCCGGATAAGTTTGTTAGGAGAGAGTAAATTATTTCGCTATCTAATTATTATGATTGTGGCCCGAAATGTGTTACTCTTGGTTAATATCATTTTTCTCCTGCATATAATTTAGTAAGGGTTGTTAAATCCTAAAAGTAGGTGAAAACTATGAAAAATAATGACTTCCGTACCTTCAGTGGATATATGAAAAAAGAAGAACATATGCTTTCAGCATCCATGGAGGATTATCTTGAGATGATATACCGGTTATCAAAGGATACCGGTTTTACACGAATCAACGAGCTATCGGATGCTTTGAACGTCCATCCTCCATCCGCCACAAGAATGGTTCAAAAACTGGGTTTGCTGAATCTGTTGCAGTATGAAAAATATGGTGTTATCCTCCTTAGGGCGGAAGGGAAAAGGCTGGGCGAATTGCTGCTGGAGAGGCATAACATGATTGAGTCTTTTTTTCAGTTGCTGGGGATCAATGATGAAACGATTCTGACCGAAACGGAGAAAGTCGAGCATACACTCAGTGACGAAACTGTGAAATGCTTTGAAAGGTATATCTTATTTGTCAAAGAAAATCCTGATGTGCTTGTCAGGCTGAATGAGTTTAAAAGATGAAAAAAGACGATGCAGTTTTAATTGCATCGTCTTTTGGGTGGGATTATTCGAACACTTTGTTTTAATGAATCGCTTTTTTTCGGAATCGTTTCCCTTCAATTTCAACACTTGTGATTGCAATCAGGGCATTTTTGTCAAATCCGCCAGCGATTAGTTTCAGTTTTGCAACCTCCAGTCTGGTCACAACCACGAAGATGGTACAGGCATGATCTCCATCATTTTTATTCTCAAAGATTGTGCATTCTCTTCCCAATCTTGCCCGTATGGCTTCGGAAATATCCTCATAATATTCCGACAGGATCAGAACGCCTTTTGTTTCGTTGAGCCCATCGATGGTAACATCAATGGTTTTATATGCAACGAAATAGGCAAGCAGAGAGTACATTGCATTGTCCCATCCGAATAGGATTCCAGCGCCGCTTAATATAAAAAGATTGAAAAACATCACTATTTCGCCAACGGTGAACGCGGTTCGCCGGTCGAATATGATTGCGATGATCTCTGTGCCGTCCAAAGAGCCGCCGCTCCGAATGATCAGGCCGACACCGGCGCCAAGAATTACACCCCCAAAAAGGGCGGCCAGAATGTAATCATCTGTTACGCCCGGAACCGGATGCAGGACGGAAACACCGACGGAAAGGCAAGAAACTCCATACAGTGTTGATAACGCGAATGTTTTGCCGATCTGGCGGTAGCCCCAATATAGAAAAGGCAAATTTAATAATATAAGAAATACTGCAATTGGGATCCCGCTGAGATAGGAAGCCATAATTGATATGCCGACAATTCCACCATCGATAATATTATTCGGGATCAAGAATATCTCCAGTCCAACGGAGGCAAAGGCCGCTCCAAAGGTTATAGCAAGCATTTTATAAAAAATTCTTACTGCGATATCTCTTTTTCTGGCGGGGGCATTTTTATCGGCATACCGATAACCATTTTTCCTCATATTCTCCCCTTAATCATTTAATCATGACATAAATAAACGTATTACAACGTTAGCATTCCCCAAAAAACAAGGGCTTTATTATGATTGTTTTTCGCCTGAATTGGAATCATTTTCATTTTCATTTTTCTGAGACGAAAATAATATAGCGGTATCTTTCTTTATTTTCATATGATAAAATCGTTTAAGGTTCGTTTTACTGAAGTAAAAATGAGTAACGGCAATAAATATAACGGGAGACAAATAAATGAATGAACAAATTGAACTGAATAAAATGGGGACGATGCCCATTGGAAAGCTGATGATGAGTATGTCGCTGCCTGCGATGTTTTCCATGATCATAAGTGCTTTATATAATATTGTTGACAGTATCTTTGTAGGAATGATCGGAGAATCGGCGCTGACGGCAGTTACACTGATATTCCCGGTCCAGATGCTCCTCATATCGGTAGGAGTCGGCACCGGCATCGGTTTGAATTCTGTCATTTCAAGAAGACTTGGTGAACAGAATTTCAAAGAGGCCAGTAAGGCTGCCGATCACGGATTACTTATTTCACTGATCAGTTGGATCATTTTCGCAGTCTTCGGACTGTTTTTCTCAGAGCCGTTCGTCAGAGCCTTTTCCGACAGTCCTAAGATCATCGCTGACGGAACGACATATTGCTTTATTGTAACGGTATTTTCTTTATTTTTGCTGGTTCAGATCAATGTCGAGAAAATCATGCAGGCAACCGGCAATATGATCCTGCCCATGGTTTCCAGCCTGACCGGTGCAATGATTAATATTGTTTTGAATCCGATCCTGATCTTGGGCTTGTTCGGGGCACCCAGGATGGGAGTTGCAGGCTCTGCAACGGCATCCATAATCGGACAGTTTATCGCCATGTCAATGAGCCTGATCTTTCTATATAAAAAGAAGCATGAGGTTGAAATCAGCTTTCGTGGCTTTCAGATCAATTGGAGGGTATTAAAGAACATTTACAGTGTTGGGCTGCCGTCAATCATCATGCAGTCCGTCGGTTCGGTTATGCTGGTTGGTTTGAACGCCATCCTGATCTCGTATTCCGAAGCAGCCGTTGCGGTTCTGGGTGTATATTTCAGACTTCAGTCCTTTATCTTCATGCCGGTCTTCGGACTGACACAAGGCTCCCTGCCAATCTTCGGATATAATTTCGGAGCGAAAAACAAGGAAAGACTGATCGAGGCCTTTAAAATGGCATTAAAAATTGCATTGATTATTATGACGGTGGGGATTATCCTCTTCCAAGTATTTCCCGTCCCTATGCTTAAGATGTTCAGCGCTTCTCCGGAAATGATCCATATCGGAGTCAGAGCACTTAGAATGATCAGCAGCTGTTTCATTTTTGCGGCAATCGGAATCATTGCCTCCACATTGTTTCAGGCTACGGGCTATGGGACTTTAAGCCTCTATGTATCACTGCTGAGGCAGATCGTTCTCATCCTGCCGTTGGCATGGCTGCTGGCACACTTCACCGGTTTGGATTTTGTATGGCTGGCTTTCCCTATGGCTGAATTATTTGCCTTGGCAGCATCGGTGATATTCTTAAGATACATTTATAAAAAAGAAATTAAAAATCTGGGAGCACATTCGGAATCTGTTGATATTGCTGATTGAATTTCCGGATACCGGTTATAAAGATATCAATAAAATTGTAAATGATGGAGGTTGATCGATGAAGCTGATTACATGGAATGTAAATGGATTAAGAGCCTGTTTGGGGAAGGGATTTCTGGATTTCTGCAGAGCACAGGATCCCGATATGATCTG
>CAZTEH010000155.1:0-402 GCA_964612345.1 uncultured Oscillospiraceae bacterium
CCGGTCTATATCAGCGGGTTTCAGAAATAAGGTTTTCCCGATTTTTCCTGATAAGATATTTTTCAAATTTTCAGGTTTAATCAAGCGTCCAATATAATACAGAATAATAGCGCCTGCCAATGAGCCTAATGTTGCGGACAGGATTACCATCCAAACGTTTAATTTAGTATAAGTTGTTAAGAATCCGCCAAATGTTAGGATTACCTCAGAAGGAATCGGCGGAAAAATATTTTCTATCGCGATCAGAAATCCAATTCCTAAATATCCGAATTGGTTCATGATATCAAAAATTATATTTTGCATTCGTATATTTCCTTTTCAACTATAAAGAAATAAGTCCGGCCGCTGTGACTTCACCGCCTGGCACATTTTTCTCCGTAAAGCATTTTATGCCGGATATCA
>CAZTEH010000155.1:412-6378 GCA_964612345.1 uncultured Oscillospiraceae bacterium
TTCTGTTTGAAAATAAATACTTTACTGATTTCAATCGATTTTTCTATGTCGACAACAAAACTCGGTTTCATTTTTTTATATTGCCTGATATTTGCCTCGATATACTGAATGAGATCCATGGATTTTGTCATACTTAACGCAGGATAAGGCACATTTTTATAATCTTTAAAATTTTTAATCAGAAATCTGTTTATCCTGCGCTCATAAATGAAATGGTCCACGACCTGCCCCATGCATCCTTTCATGTGTGCGTAGCAGCAAAAATCACAAAGATAGTGCACCAGATTCCCCAACAGATATGATTCAACCAGATTACTGTTCTTTTCGTACAGTCTCTCAATTTTTGAAAATATATAATCTCCAGACTTTTCGTAGAAATGAGGGTGAATAAATTGAAATACACTTAAATCTGGTTCTACCGTACCAAGATAAAAAAAGAATGTATTGAGCTTACCAAATTTATATTCCGGAATCAAATCTTCAAGGTTTTTAACAGACAATCGGGCAATATTCCAATGAGTTCTTTTATTCATGCAATCACACTTTCCTTATTAATCAATTTAACATTAGTATAAATTACGAACCTAAACATACCATATCAAAAAAATAAAATTTAAATAAAATCGAAGAGGTTATTTTTGATTGCACTAAGGATTTACAGGTGTCGAATTTTGTAATATCATTGATGATATTACAATTAATGAGAGGTCAAAATGAGAAATTTGAGAACATTAACGGGTTTTCTCGTTATCATATTTTTAATAACTGCCGCGACTGTCAGCACCGACATTCTCCCCGGTTCCGCAGGCAGCCCCATCGTAACTGCTTCGCAAAGTACCTTGATCAGTGTCGTGAACAACTTCGGCAAAGATCCGGAAACCGAGCGGAATTTTACCTGGGAAACATCCCTGCAAATGAATACGGGATTTATTGAATACTGTCCAAAAAACGAATTTAAAAGTTTTACCGGGAAAAATATCCTGATTGCTGCCGCTAAAAGCTACGAGTCCAGGAACGACACAGACGCCAGGATAATCCATAAGGTAACCTTGAGAAACCTGAAGCCCGGAACCGTATATGTTTACCGTGTCGGAAACGGCACAGATTTGGTCAGTACGCAGGGAACATTCAAAACAGATGAAAAGCAACCCGGACAATTCACATTCTTACAAATCACCGACACGCAGGGCACAGGCAGCGAGGATTATGCCGTTTGGGAACATACTTTAGACACCGCCTTGAAAGCATTTCCGGATGCAAGATTTTTGCTGCATACGGGAGATATGGTGGACAACGGACAGGAAATAGGGCAATGGGATCTTTTCACCGGTGCTGTAAAATCGGAATTGATGAACCTTCCGATCGAACCTGTCGTTGGAAATCATGAAGTGATTAACCGCAACGGCACGAACCCTGACGAGAAAAACTTTATTGACAGATTCAATCTTCCTGTCGCCGTATTTTCAAGCGCTCCAGCGGGTACGGTCTATTCCTTTGACTACGGCTACGCCCATATTGCCATATTGAATACGGAATGCAGCGGTGATGATTTGAATAAGGAGGGCGATTGGCTGAAATCAGATATGGAGAAGTCGGACAAGCCTTGGAAGATAGTGGCTTTGCACAGAGGACCATACGGAGCGACATATGACTCTGCCGAAGTAAGGAATGCTCTGACACCGGCTTTTGACGAAGCTGGCATTGATCTTGTTCTGCAAGGTCATGACCATAATTATATACGGACATACCCTATGAACAATAAAGCAAAAGTAACCGCTGGAAATGGAACAGTCTATATTACAGCAAACTCTGGCGGAGTGAAGTTCTATCCAAAAAAATGGCGTTCCTGGCAGGCTGTTGATTTGCAGCCGTATATACAGATGTTCGTTGCGGTTACTGTTAATAAAAGCACTTTAACGATACAGGCATATGATGTGAACAATACAGTAAGAGATACCTTAACCCTGAAAAAATAACTTTCTGAAAACGCCTGATAAGATCAATCAAAAGCACCAGAAAAAAACTGGTGCTTTTGATTATCAATCTCACCCATTATGTAACTTTTATTTCACTTCTACATTATTTGATTTTTCTTCATTTCTGACTTTGATAAGCTCTTCTTGTGCCGCAACGGTTAATATCAGACTTCCAACAGATACAATCAAATTGCCAAGAACATTCAGCTCGTCTGCATCCCTATCATCTGAAATTACAAAAGTTAAAACAGTTCCGATAATTACAAGCTGAAACGGACTTACCTTAGCTAAATCCATATCAATCACCACCCGCTAACATTATATGCTTGTGGTGTAATTATGGGATTGTTTTTCCCTACGCCGTAACACTGATCATTAATGCATCATAATATAACTATGTAATTTACATAAAAGAGGTGTTCCTATGTACTTGGATGAACTAAATAATTTAGCTTATTGTCTAGCAATCCAGATCGCTGTGCAATCTCAAGATAAGAGTGAGCTGTTCGAGTTGGCGTCTGCATTTAGGCAACTCGGTAATGAGTTAGCTGTAATATCCGTTCAACGAGCGCAGCAGGAGGGCAATGATCCATCTCAAGAAAACATCGATAATTTAACGGGGCTGTCGCACAAGTGATTGAAAAATCGCTTGTGCGCAGCTCTTTTTTTTCAGGTTTTATAGAAATTCTCAAGAAGTTAGCAATGCAAATACGAGCAATATCTCAAAAATGGCGCACTTTAATAGACCTATTGAATTTAGGCTTAGGGAAATCGCAATCGCTTTTTGACTTTTAAATTTATGCAGCATCTTTTAACTCAAAAAGATGTGTTCCGGTTCGCTCGGATTGGATTTTGTTATGAAGTTTGTTGATGTTATGTGCCATGGCCAGCAGAATGCTTTCTGCGAGTACATTCTGCTTCCCCTTGCATAAAATACCTCCGGAATCCCATATCCTGCTTCAGTTCTCCAAAGGAGCCTTCCGCCTGGATGCTCCGATTCAGCCTAAGTTCACAACCTTCTTTGCTGATGATCCTTTCAAGATTTTCTTTCCTTAGCTGGTTAAACAGCTTTGATATTTCCAGATTCTTTACTCGGTCTTCCATTGGAGTCTTGCAGTTGTTGCCTTTGATGCAGCTTCCTTTGTGAGGGCAACTGCTGCAATCCTCACAGCTATATATTGTTTTTACGCTTTCATATCCGGTTATGCTTTTTTTCTTGTATTCCTTGCTGACGATCAATTTTTTGTTGTTGCGGCAGATGTAATAGTCTCCTGCTTTGTTGTATTCCATATTCTCGATTCTGCCGATGTCATTCTGGTATTTCCTTGTCTTTGAAATCTCATAATTTGCTGGTTTGATAAAGGATAGCTGCTCGTTTCCGGAAAGATAGACATAATTTTCTTCGCTCTCATATCCTGCGTCGGTAACGAATTTTTCATATTTGAATTTCAAATGATCTTTCATGCCTTTTGCGAAAGGGATCAGCGCATTGGCATCGTTGGGATTTGAGGAAACCGTAAGCCATACGATATATTCCGAATCGACACCATGCTGCACATTGTAGCCGGCTTTCAGCTGTCCGTTTCCCATGGAGTCTTCTTTCATTCTCATGAAGGTGGCATCATGGTCTGTTTTCGAATAACTGTTCCGTTCTCCACAAATATGTATTTTCTGCGTGTATTCTTTTAATTTATCAAGGTATTCTTCCAGCTTTTCTATGGAACGCTGCAAGCTGGTTTTTCTCTTGCCGATTCCATGCACAAACGCGATCTGTTCTTCCTGCTTGATGGCATACAGTTTTTTGCGCAACTTCTTCACATGCTTCATTTTAACCTGGTTCTGGTAGATCAATCGGATTCCATAAAGTTCCTCACATTCGGCAACAAAATCAGCCAGTTTTGCAAGTAGCTTTACCTGGTTCTTAGTGACGGACTTTTTCCAGACAAACGTATATTTATTGGCACAGGCTTCTAATTTGGTACCGTCAATGAATATGGCTTTTCCGGAGATTTCTCCGATATCATAAAGATATTCTGAGACCTTTGCTAAGATCCTTTCCGCACAGGGTGCGAAATGGAGGCTCCGAAATCTGGCAAAGGTTGCGTGATCCGGAACGGGCGAGCCTTCAAGAAGATACATGAAGTTGATATCCCGGCGACAGGAAAGTTCCATGGATCTGGATGAGAAATTACGGTTCATGTAGGAGTAAAGTACCGTCTTCAGCATCTGTCGGGGCGTTGCATGATTTTCCCGAAGCCGGGAATATGTCTTATACAAATCTTCTAAATCCATCTCCTCTACAAACTGACTTAGCAAGCGCACCGAATCATTCTCTGGTATGATACAATCGATATTCAATGGAAGTTTTAATTGATAAACCTTCTCATTAAATGTATAATTTCTTTGTAAAATATTGTTTTTGATCATACATATATTTTACCATAAATCCCTGACTTTTCCAAGTTGGGGGTTTATTGTTTTTAGATGTTTTTAGAAATTACAGAAATTAAAAAGGAGCTGCGCACTAATTTTTATTTTAGTGCGACAGCCCCGTTCACTATCATTTATTTGCTTCACCTAAGATACTAAGTGAATTATTTAATAGCGATCCGCATTTTCCTGCATCAGGCTTTTGTGAGCGGACTGCCACCAATACTTCGTCAAGAGTTCCGTCAATTTTTGTCCATGTCGTTTTATCAATACTCTTTAACTGCGCCGCCGAATTGTCCCAACCAAGTTCCAGATCATCGGCTCCTGTTTTCGCTGTGGCAAAGTCTTTTGAATTTACGGACTTTAGCATATCGCTTTCAATCAAGATGAAATCTGTCAATTGTCCTTGCAATGTGGCAGTGGCGGCCTTCTGCGCAATACTGTTGCTGCACCAGACATAATCGCCTACTCCCGCAGATAAGAAAACTAGCAATACGGCCATGGTCTGTATCAATACTATCTTTTTGCTTAATTTCGTGTGCTTCGATGTCACTACTTCCGAATTTGATACGGCATCGCATTTTGTAACAGCAAGATAAATGACCGTCGCGAGAATGGCCGCAAGGAAAACCGCGCTTGTAATAGTCGCGCCCAAGCCTAATCCGCCATACTTAGGCGACTGAGACAAATAATCTCCAAGGGAAGCTCCAAGCGGCCGTGTAAAAATGTAAGCAACCCAGAATGCCAATACGGAATCGAGCTTCAGGAACTTCCATGCCAAATACACGCAGGCAATGATAACGGCAACGATGACTCCCGTACGAAGATAACCCAAGCCAAGTGATTCGGAATATAAGTCGCCTACGGCTGTCCCAAGTGCGAATGTGAAAAGAATGGTCAACCAGTAGAATGCTTCCCTTTTTCTTGTGAAAATCGAGTGTATTGAGAGTGTTTTTTCACTTAGATACCAGAGGAGGAAAGTCAGTCCCAGCAATGCGCTGAAAACGACAGTGCTGTGCTCAAGAGGCACTCCAAGTCCATCTGTCAGGTTATCGGTCACCAGCGTTCCGAACACACTGATCAGAACAACTGCCAGCCAATATGTGCCGGGAACATATTTATTGGATCGGAACTGGAGATATAATACGACGAAAAACGTGATCCCCATTATAATGGTAGTAGGGATCAATCCTAATCCAAGATTAACATTAATGAAATCCGAAAAAGTTTCTCCGACCGTCGTACATAAAATTTTAATGATCCAGAAGTAAATAGTAACTTCCGGTACTTTGCTCAGTATAATTTGTGATTTGTTTTGCTTTGCTAAATTCATATTATTTTGCCCTTTCTTATACAAATGTTTTATTATTTATCACCTTGACCTCTTTCCCGTAAGACCGACAAATCTTTGAATTTAATTTGATTGGTCCATTTTTATTATAGATACGTGACATTAGATTACGATGAGAATAAAATTAGAAAATGTTAATCTGCTTATAAGCCGTAAATCGAGTAGGAGGGGGTGGCTAACCCCCGTCCTCTCACACCACCGCTCATGCG
>CAZTEH010000156.1:0-6339 GCA_964612345.1 uncultured Oscillospiraceae bacterium
CCAGGGACACCTCCCCCACCGATGTAAATTTGACAGCATTGTTAATGATATTAATTAAAATCTGCTCGATTCTCTTCGGATCTCCAAAAAAGTTAACCGGAATTCGGGGATCCTTGCTCATTCTGAACTCGATCCCCTGCTCTTCAATTTTAAATGAAATGATGTTGATGACTTCTTGTATCACTTTATCAAGATTGAATGAAATTCTTTCCAATTCAACTTTTCCTGCCTCGATCTTGGAAAAATCTAAAATATCATTAATGATGCCAAGCATCGTGTAGGATGCCTGGGTGATCTTATCCAGATACATTACCTGTGTCACGTTGACGTCCGTTTTTTTAATTAAATACGCCATCCCTGTGATCGCATTGAGGGGCGTCCTGATTTCATGGGACATACGGGCTAAAAAGCTCGACTTGACTTGGTTCGCGATTTCAGCCTCCAGTTTTGCATGCCTGAGCTCCTCTTCAATAATAATACGCTTGGAAACTTCCTTCTTTAATCGGACCGTCCAAAAAACCGAAATCACCAAAAAACTCAGAATCAGTGCAATGATTTGAAAAATAAGGCCATAATCAATTTCATTTTCCACGCCGATCCACTTGTTATTGATTGCGATTTTTTCTTCCTGGGTAATACTTTCCAGTCCTTTATTGATAATACCAACCAATTCAGGCCAGTCATTTCTCACTGCAAAATGAAGAGACTGAGTGTCCCTGGTGTTTATCGTGATGTATTTCAGGTTTGTAAAGCCGCTTTCCTTGATCAAGTAACTTGAAGTAGCCAGGTTTCCGATATAAGCTGACTCGCTTCCGCCGGAAACGGCCGCCAAGGCGTCTTCCACCGATGTGTAAAGACATATTTCTATTTCAGGGTAGGATTTCAGGAAACTATGATGGGAGCTGTTGGTCTGAACGGCCACCTTCGTTTCTGCTAAATCGTCCAGGTCTTTAATCGTATCATTCATATTCTGAACAACGATCACTCTTTGGAAATCAATGTATGGCTCTGAGAACAGGAAATATTTTTCCCGCTGGCCGGTCTTCGCTACGCAAGGCAAAACATCCAGCTTCTTTTCAACCGCTAATTCATACCCTTCCGCCCAGGTCAGGTCTTTCTCAGCAACCATCTGTATCCCGATTTTTTCGCTTAATATCTTTATATAATCCGCTGCGATGCCTTTATATTCGCCATCGGAGTCAATAAACTCATACGGTACAAACTCGGGATCAATACACAAATGAATCTCCGGATGCTTGGCAATAAACTGTTTTTCCTTCTCTGTAAAATCAGGTTTCGCTGTTTGTGCGCTGCATGATGAACTAAATGCCAATAAGACAATCATGCAAAGAACTGTCCGCCTTACGATCTTCAAGCCATTCACCCCTTTTAAAAGTATTCCTTTTCATTTTGACATGCTATATCAAGAATCTCATTTTCGATTTCCATAAAAGCGGTTACGATTTCCGGATCAAACTGTCTTCCTTTTTCATTTTCGATCAATTCCAAGGCATATTCATGGCTGAAAGCCTCCTTATATACTCTTTTATGGGTGAGCGCATCATACACATCGATGATTGCCATTAAACGTCCCCCCAATGGGATTGCTTTCCCGGACAGGCCCGCCGGATATCCGGAACCGTCATAGCGCTCATGATGCCCCCCGACAATTTCAATTGCCGTTTGGATAAATGACGGTTCAATACCGTCCGGTGAATTGTGGCTTAAGGCTACTACGCCGAAGGTCGTGTGTTTCTTCATTTCTTCGAATTCATCCTTGTCGAGCTTGCCGGGTTTCAGCAGGATACAGTCGGGAATCCCGACCTTCCCGATATCATGCAACGGTGCTGTTTTGCATAACTCCCGGACATAATCATAGGTGAGTACTTCTTGAAACGACAGCTTATCCTGCAGATGCTCACAAAGCACTTTCATCATGTGCTGCGTTCTTCTTGCATGATTGCTTGACTCGATATTCCGGACTTCCAATAATCCGACCAAAGCACGTATGGTAATATCTCTCGTTATGATCAGTTCTTTGGTCCGGGTATAAACGGTCAACTCAAGCATTTTATTCTGATCCACGATTTGGTTCTGGGCTCTTCTTAAATTCAGATGAACCTCAACTCTTTTCCTCATAGAAGCCAGATTGAGTGGTTTTCTTATGTAGTCTACGGCACCCAGATCCAGCCCTTTGATTTCATTTTCAATTTCGTCGTGGTTTGTTAATATGATTACACTTATTTTACTGTATTGCGGGTCGCCTTTCAGCGCTTTCAGTACTTCAAACCCATCCATCCTCGGCATATTCAGATCCAGAATCATCAAGTCAATATCAGGGGTTTTCCGAATGATTTCCATCGCTTCCACTCCGTCGGAAGCACTCATCAGCTCGTAATCACTCAGCATATTGCTTATTAAAAGTACAAGCCAAGGTACTCCGTAAACCTTCTGATTCACGACACCTAACTGCCACAACTTTTCATAAAACATGTTCTCATCATTTTGGACATTGCTCGTAATGTCTTCCAGCTTATCCTTATAGCCGAGATATTGTACAAATCGATAGGGAAGCATATATATGTCAATCGCACCGCCTTTGTCCAAGAGGGTTTCAATCGCCGCAAGATCCTCATCACCATCTGTAACGATTACCTTATAATTTGTTTGATTTATTGCATTATAAGAGTCCACGATTTTGGATATTGCTTCACCGCGGCCGGAATAGGTTTTCCACGTAATGCGAAAAGTCAGGCTTTCTGTATTTTCTTGTGAATTAAGGTTTGATGCATCATTTGGGGCGGGATCATCACTCTGCACGCTGCAGCTTGCCAATAGGGCAATCGAAAGGATCAATAAGAAAATAAACTTACAAAATCGAATCATGTTATTCATAACGAACGGCTCCCTTCAATGCAACGAAAAATAATATCAGGAATAAAATCTTGCCGTTTGGTATCTGGATCGGATTAAATCATGACTAACTATGTCAAATCTTGTCTAATTATATCATTGTTGATGATCCATTACTATTATTCTCAAAAAAAGATCAGCTGATGAAATATCAAAGGAGAGATTAAATTGTATAAAATAAATAACAGATCGCAGCTTTTGTATCAATGCAAAAACTGCGATCTGTTTTGATTATTGATCTATAATTCCAGATGCTTGAATGCTTCCGGCACTTCCTTGTAGCCCTTCGACTTGATTGCGCCAATGACGATTCCAACTGCAAGCCAGGAGAAGCCGATGATATAGGTCAGGGCTTCAAATCCCGAGAATACAAACAACAGGATCGCAACTCCGCAAATCGGGCAGATCAGGAACTTCACAATATCTCCGAACGTCTTTCTTCTCTTCTCTTTAATAAAGAAGAAGATAAATACTGCAACGTTCAAGAAAATAAAGGAGGATAATGCACCGAAGTTAACCAGCCTTACCAGCTGTGAAAGAGTAAGCACGAGCGGAAGAATGCAGGATATCCCACCGACGATGATGGTTCCAACATAAGGAGTCTTATATTTGGGATGGATTTTTGCAAATATTCTTGGAATCACGCCATCTCTGCCCATACCATACAGCATACGAGCGGTTGCAGTTTGCGCGGCCATGATGTTCGCGACACCGACTGCCAGAATGTTGATAACCAGCAATGCAATTCTTAGTCCTTCTCCACCTGCCGCTGCTGCAGCATCAAAGAAGCCGGTTGCCGGGTTTGTGTTTTCCCAATCCGGCTGAATCAAAGCTGCCACATAGGTTTGCAGGATAAATACAACCGTGATGGCTGACAGTGCAATAATAATACCTTTGCCAACAGTTTTTTCCGGGTGAATGGTTTCTTCTGCCAGTGTACTCATTCCGTCAAAGCCCAGGAAGGACAGGCAGGCAATGGAGGTTGCTGCTGCGATAAAGTTCGCATCAATTTTACCCGGCTGATAGAATGGGGCAACCGAAAGTTCTCCATATCCTCCGCCGCCTAAAACGAATTTAAGGCCAATGATTACGAAGAATAATAAGGCTCCGATTTCAAGGAAGAACATGACCCAGTCAACGCCTTTTGTCATTTCCATTCCGCGAATATTAACAATGGTATTGAAAATAACGAAAATCAGGATCCATGCAAACCATGGAATGGAAGGAACCAAAGCAACTCCCCAGGCAGCTACCATAACATATAATAATGCCGGTACAAAAAGATAATCCAGAAGAATGAGCCAGCCTGCGATAAAGCCGAAATGAGGGTTGATTCCTCTCTGTACATAAGCATATACGGATCCGGCAATTGGGAACCGATTGCTCATGTGCATATATGCCATCGCTGTGAAGCTGATGGCGATTGCGCCAACCAAATACACGAGAGGCGTAAGCCCTCCGCTGGCCAGCTGGATTTCGCCGTAGATGGACTGCGGCGCGATGATTACCATGAACAGCATACCATACAGCACGATGTCCTTCAGGGAAAGAGCTCTTTTCAATTCCTGTTTATAGCCGAATTTTTCAATTCCGCCATTGTTGTTTAGATTTTTGTCTGACATAATTTTACCTCCTTTAAATTATTTAGCTATGTAAGTCAGCACTCTCGCACTAACCGACTAACGGTTTGAATTGAGGCAGTTTCGGCGTTCCGAATCTCACGATTAATTCAACGTGACATGGCTTGCATGCCTGATTGATCTCCAGATCACTTTGCACCGACATATACAGATATGCATCGGTCTTATCCCATCCGTATGCATCGCAAATCAGCCTTTGCAGCTCTTTTGAAGCCAGCTTTGAAGCCTCCGGGAATTCGTGGGCACATGCATTCACGAACCAATGAGTCGCAGTTTCGGTGACAGGCCAATTCAATTCGAAATTCTTGATAATGGAAGTCTTCACCATGATTTCGCCTTTGATTTCGATTCCGGTGCCGCAAAGCTCCGCATCGCCCATGGTTGCATGGATATCGCCCATTTGCAGGAGTGCGCCCGGCACTCTGACAGGAAAATACACTCTTGCGCCTTTCTTAATGATCTTGCTATCCATATTTCCGCCATGGTTTCCCGGGAATCCATCGCCGACCGGTTCGCCGTCAGGTGCGGTTCCGATCACTCCGATCATCGGGTCGATCTGAAATTTTACTCCCTTAAAGTCTGCAACCCCATTTGTGATTTTGACAACTCTGGTTCGGTCATCCATATCGTCACACAGCGGGCCGCAGTCACGGGAGGTGCATATCACACCCTGGTCCGCCACCTGAACGTCAAGAATGTCAACCACGAGAACATCTCCAGGCTCTGCACCGTTGATATAGACAGGACCTGCAGCCGGATTCGCAACGGAATAATCCATATGCAGCACCAGATCCTCTTCTTTTGTAATGGTGTTTGAGAAGCAGTCCATCGTCTTAAACAGCAGGATCTCTCCAGGGTCCGCATTTGTAAATGGGACATTGTCCTTTGAGAAGTTATAAACGGATTTGTCAATGATTTTCATAGCTTCACCTTCTTTAATAATATATTTTAAGGGGTTTATCCCCTAAAATTCGATTCTGACAGCCTGTGTTTATTCAGGCAGATAAGATTTTATATTTCACAAAATATTCCCAGATATTGGGGAGCTCTTCCTCCGTCGGACAGTAATCAAACATTACGGTGTCATAGCAATGATTCGCAACAAACATATCATATATTTTGCGGACAATGTCCACCCGTTCTTTTGCAATCAACCCTTTACGAAGGAATTCATCAAATATTTTCTTTTCAATTTCATTTCTTTCTTTATAGCGTTCTTGTTGGAAAATGATCAAATCCTCAGTAATATCTTCCGGCGGAAACAAGCGATAACGCAAGAAAAACTTCGTATCCTTTGGATTATCTTTGGCATAAAGTAAGTTAAATTTAAATAATTCGAAAAGCTTATCCTGAGGTTCCATCGTACGATCTAAAAATATCTGTTCTTTCAATAACTCATCGTGCTTTTCATTCAGACTCTCAGCGACTGTGAAAAACAGTCCCTTTTTGGATTCAAAATAATAGTATATCGTCGGCGGTTCTACTTTGGCTTCTTTGCATAATTGCCTGATATTTGTATTCTCGTATCCTTTCTCAACAAAAGAATTGTAAGCGATCTCCATGATGATTTCTTTTTTCGATCGTCTCATCTTCCCTTCCCTTCACTTGTATAACTATCGTTATATAGATTATTATAATTGCTATATTATACCAGTCAATGACTATTTTGTTTTTTTATATAAATTTTTTAATGATTTTTTGTTTCAATGCTTAAATTCCCGGGAAATGATAAAATAAAGTAGGGTAGCCTATTTCTAGGTTACCCCCTTATCAAACCGCACGTGCC
>CAZTEH010000157.1:0-3524 GCA_964612345.1 uncultured Oscillospiraceae bacterium
AAATGTTGAACGAATGGATTTTTAGACGTAATATGTAAATAGATGGAACTATGATGTTCAGGAAGATAGGAATTATGGCTATAATCAGAAGCTTGGACACGCAGGTAGATAGTCTATAATGGGAAACTCAATTTTATTCAACTTATTTCCTAAAGTACCGTTTAGGGAATAGTTCCTTATTCAAAATCACAAAGGAGGAATAAATCTTGAAAGAGATAATAGAAGTTAATTTTTGTAATGCATGCAGTAGATGGACAAATCATTCCCTTCTATTTACACATACTTTCGAAAAAATAGCTGGTGAAATTATTTATTATAATGCTACTCATGTCTGGTACTGTAGAGGATGTGAAAATATTTTATTTCAAACGACCTTTTCAAGCACCAATAATATTGATGAGAATGGTCAATTAATCTTGCATAAATTTTACTTCCCAGATAGAACATTCATGAAAATTGCACCAAAAATATTCTTAAATTTACCTCCTGTCTTAAATATGCTTTATAACGAAATTGTAAACGCCATTAACCAAAATAGTTTTTTTTTATCTTCAATGGGATTAAGATCTCTTTTAGAAGGTATATGCAAAGATAAAGAAATAGTTGGTAATAATTTAGAAAAATTGATCGACAATATGAATTTTATCAATGATAATATTAAATCTAATTTACATGGTATTCGTTTCATGGGAAATGATGCGGCACATGAGTTAGATAGTTTTTCTCGAGATGAAATACTTATCGCTTTAGAAATAATGGAGGATTTGATGAATTATACATATGACTTAGATTATAAATCCTCAAGAATACTTGATATTGTAAATCAAAAACATCAAAATAAAAATGTCCAAACAATACCAACATAATAATGAATTGTGGCTTACAAAATAATGCCATAGTGTCAAGGGGTCTAAATTAAATATCCTAACTCTTAATCAGGGTGTCTACGTTGCGGACTGTGCCTTAATTTAAGAGTTGCTATAAGGAGAAGATCAACTTCGTATAATCCATATCATAGCACGCTCGAACTTGCCCTAGTCTTCACTAAATGGTGTAAACACGTCTGTTTTCAAGGAAAATGAAGTCGATAGAAAAAGCAATATGCATTTTTTGCATATTCCAAATTACGACATATATGTTGCTTGTTATAGTTTTGGACAATATTAATTCGGTAGGCTATCGGGTGAAATCTTTAATTGATAAATAAACTCAAAAAAATTCTCTAAAGCCTAGTGCTATAGAGAATTTTTTTCATGTTTGGTGAGGGACGGCGGGACGCGGCCGTGGACGCAAAGTCCCTCACACACAATAAAAAGAGGCCTGAGAGGAAGATTATGCCTCTCAGGCCTCGAGGAGGAGATTCCTCAAGTTGTGACTAAATCATAGTCTATTTGAACATTGCAACAAATCCATCTGTAAACCACGGAACATAAGTGACAAGCGCCAGTGGAATACATAACACTAAAGTGAAAATAAATGCGTATTTGGCCAGCCTGTCTATTGAGATCTTCGCAATTGCAGAAGCCACGAATAGAGTAGTCCCATAAGGCGGTGTGACATAGCCGATCGCAAGATTCAGTACGATGATTACTCCAAACTGAATTGGACTGACACCTATGCTTGTAACAACCGGAAGGAAGATCGGCGAGAGGATGATGATGGCAGGGATATTGTCGATCAGCATTCCTACAACAATTAAAAATACATTGATGATCAACAAGATCAAAAATGGGCTCTGTGTAAAGGATAAGATCGCATCACTAACCTTCTGCGGTACATTTTCCAAGGTCAGGAACTTTGCCATTGCGCCTGAAAATCCGATGATATAGACGATGACCCCATTGAGTACAGCTGACTGATAAAATGCCGCAACCATACTTTTGAAATTAAGTTCCTTGTAGATAAATAAGCCAACAAAGATGGAATATACAACTGCTACAACAGCTGATTCTGTAGGAGTGAAGATACCGGAGTAGATTCCGCCAAGGATGATCACCGGAGCGAATAATGCCCAGATACCCTCCTTTAAAGTGAATACGATTCTTTTGATGGATGGTCTGCTATCACTGCCTCTATATCCGTGCTTTTTGGAAATGACATAACAGGCGACACACAACACGATACACATCATGAGCCCGGCAGGTATACCGGCCAGGAAAAGGTCACCGACACTGATTCCCACAGTTACGGCATAAACGACAAACGGGATGCTTGGAGGTATGATAACACCGATAGAACCAGCAGATGCAATCAAGGTTGCGCTGAATTCATCACCGTATTTCTTTCTCTTCATCTCGGGAAGCATCAAAGAGCCTACCGCAGAAGTCGTAGCTGCTCCGGAGCCTGAGATTGCTCCAAAGAATGTTGCGGTCATAACAGAAGCGATTCCAAGACCGCCGGTTATCCAACCCATGAACGCATCTGCAATATCTACCAGCCTCCTGGCGACACCTCCTGCACTCATTAGGATTCCAGCTAGGATGAAGAATGGAATTCCCAGCAATACGAAAGAATCGATGCCGGTAAACGCGTTCTGGGCCACTATTCGCAGTGGTACGCTAGAAAACATCATAAAAGTGACAATTGTCGACGTGGCAATTGCATAGCCGATTGGCAAACCAATTGCGATCAATGCAAGCATGGCACCGAACATTACTAAAATTTCCATTATTTAGCCACCTCACTTTCGCTGGTTGATTTGCCAAGCAATACCTTTGCACTGACAATTATATTTAATATGAGACGAATACCTACGATAAAACTACAGGCTGGAATTGCAAGATACGCGATCCAAACCGGAATTCTCATGGCCGGAGTCAGTACATTCATATCAATTTGTGCCATTATAATATCATATCCATAATATGCAACGATCCAAGAGGTCGCCAGCCAAACCAATGCTACAAAGATATTGATAGCCTCGTCCGCCTTTATAAGTCCTCGCTTTACCAAAGCCATTGATAAAAATTCCACACGAAGATGTTCTTTGTCCTTTACTCCGGCGCTTACGCCTAACCATGAAAACCATACAAATAAATACCGTGCAAACTCTTCCGACCAGGACAATGAGCTATTAAATACATAACGCATCACGACATTAGTAAATATTACGATGACCATTATCGCCAAAGAGATTACTAATGCGTTGCTTTCAAATTTATCGAATATTTTCCCTAATTTTTTAATCAATTTTTTACCTCCTTAGCAAGCTACAGTCATATACTACAACCGATGGAACTCAATGCTGTCTGACCATGCAGGCAGCATCGCAATTCCATCCGTTGTGATAGAATAAAGAATGAAAGTATTTGCTGTTCTATTTAATATGCAAGATCAAATATTTTAGCATCGATCTGGCTCTTATAACCCTCAACGACAGGCATAGTAGCATCGATCATTTGCTGGGTAAATTCAGCGGAAGGTGTTTCAATCGTCATTCCGGCATCCTTCATGAGCTGCATAGCACTTCCGTCAACTTCAACTGCGATAGCTCTCTGTTCAACAGTTGTCTTAGCAGCTGCATC
>CAZTEH010000157.1:3624-6005 GCA_964612345.1 uncultured Oscillospiraceae bacterium
CTGAGAACCTTAACATGGATTGATTCAGTCTCGGCTGCCAGCAATTTTCCCATTTCTCCATCAACTTTTGCTGCCCAGTCTGCTCTGTCTTTGAAAACAAATGGCAGGTCGAAAATATTCCAATCCGGAAGGTATGTAGTAAACAATGAGGACATGGCCATGCCGCCTTCGATCGTGCCCATTGTAACACCTTCAAGGATTTCTCTCTCGCCGCCCATGGAGCCGCTTCCGAGGATCTCTACAGCGATTCTGCCGTCGCTGCCTTCTTCAACATACTTTTTGAATACTTGTACGCCTTGTGCGCAAGCAGTGAATTCATTTTCGATATGAGCAAATCGGATTGTGTATTCCGGTCCGTCTCCAGCTTCGGGAGCTGCTGCTTCTTCCTTATTACCTCCGCATCCTGTCATCATGGAAAGTACTAGGACTAAACATAAAATAATTGGTAAAATTCTTTTCATTTTTTTTTACTCCTTTCAGTGTGAGAAAAATACTAGTGTAAGAAAATACTAGCGTCAGATATATTCCTATCGGTTTTTTAATATTGCAAAGGTAATGCCAATTCGAAATATTCTCACAATTTATTTTTTTAAGGTCTGAAATAAATTGAAAAAACTGGTTCTAAGGAAGAAGGTCAAAGAATATGACCGTAATCAGAGGGCATAAGGATACCAGCAAAATGAAAAAGATTCCAAAAATGCGGCAAAAGTAAGAAAAAAATTTCACAATATGTGAATTTACTTTCCCCTCTTGACTATATGGTTACCCTATACTTTATAGTGCAAGATAGAAAACGAATTACAAGACAAGGAGGGAAATCATGAGATTCAAGGCAGAGATTTTCTCACAGGAAGAAATTATGCTGGTTCATCAAAAGACCATGGACCTGCTGGAAAACACCGGAGTCTGGGTCAAAAGCCGAAAAGCATTCCAGCTACTTAAGGCAGCCGGTGCAAGGGTTGACGAAGAAACACAGAGAGTGTACCTGACGGAAGACCGTGTCATGGAAGCAGTCAAGCTGGCTCCGAAAAAATTTGTGCTGGCCGGCAGAAATCCCAGGTACGACTACGAAATTCCATCTTATGAAAGCCGCCACCTCATGTCCGGAATCTGTACCAATATTTACGATCCCTACACCGGAGAGCGCCGGGAAAGCACAAAGGAAGATGTGCGGAATGTGGGAAGGGTTTTTCAGAAAGCTGTTACTGGCGCGGCGGCATGGACCGGATGTTCGGCGCTGGATGTGCCGGAAAAAACCCATTGCCTCCACGAGATGGCAGCGATTATTCAGGGAACCTCAAAACATGTACAGTTTGAACTGAGCAGCATACACGAAGCCGGTTATTCTAAAAAAATACTGGAACTGGTGTCTGGTTCAAAGGAAGGATTTTTAGAGAGAAAAATAGCATCAGTATTGTACTGTCCGGTTTCTCCCCTGACTCAGGAAGCCGGCATGCTGGATGCTTACCTGGAATTGTCAGACTACGAAGTGCCCGTTAACATCTATCCGATGCCAATGATCGGCTTGACATCACCGGCTTCTCTGTTTTCCACCATCGTGCAGATCAATGCAGAAGTCCTGTCGGCCTTAACCATCTTCCAGACTGCTAAGCCGGGCTGGCCTGTGATCTACGGTGTGGCCTCCGGGGCAGCAGATGCCAGATCCGGCGCCTATGTGAAAAGCGGAGAGGCTCCTTTGATCAGCCTGGGAGGCACGGCGATCGCCAGGCATTATGGTTTGCCTTGCTGCGTCACCGGAGGAGGAACCTTCGAAACCATGCCTGCATATTTGGGGGGTGCTGATTTGATCGATGGGATCGGCACCTGCGACAACGGAATGGCCGTAAGTCTGGAAATGATCCTGACCGAGGACGAAATCGGACAGCGGATTTTACGCATATGCAGGGGGATCCGGATTAACGAACATACGGATCTTGTGGACGAAATCAAGGAAGAAGGCCCGGGAGGCGCTTTTCTCGCGCACAGGTCCACACTGAGGAACTTTAGGGACAAAGATGAACTCTATACTTCACCATATTTTCCGTCCAAACTGAGAGGCACCATCAATGAAAAAGCGGATTCCATCGCCATCGCCAACAAGATGGTTAGAGAAATTCTGGAAGGGCCCGTCGAAGATGGATTGCCTGAGGATGTTGTGACTGCAATGGACAGGATTTGCGCAGAGGCAGATGCCGCGGAAGGAGGGATCCTATGAAATTTTCTTATGAGAGTCCATTACCATCCTATCAGCTTCTGAGTGAGCAGGACTTAAAGAACGTTCACGCCGCTACCCTTTCCCTGATGAAAAACTGCGGGGTTCGGGTTTACGGAGAGGAAGCGAAAGAAACCTACCGGAAAGCCGGCTGCACCATCGATGAGGG
>CAZTEH010000158.1:0-5981 GCA_964612345.1 uncultured Oscillospiraceae bacterium
CGGTGCAGAACCCACGATTAATTGCTTACAGCGATCGATGCCAGCTTTTTTTCTGACAACAAAACGGAGAACCCCTCCCGATAACCGTTTTATGAAACCATCCCGGCTTCTTATGTATCTCCTTCCGATAAAGCTTTTTGCTGCATTTTCCCAGACCTTTTCATAGAACCGCGGAACCGAAAAGAAGACGGTTGGCCGGATTTTGGGAAGTGCCTTCTGAAGATCATGGAAATTTTCCAAATAGTAAATATCAATCGGTGCCGGTGTGTAGTTGATCGCGTAGGAAGCGAGGATCCCTTCCACCACATGATTCATAGGCAGAAAAGACAGGTAAACGATCTTTTGCGTCCGGGCTTTCCATGGAGGTAATGATGCAAGGGATTCCGCCATACTGCGCAGGCTGGTATGGTCAAAAGCCGCACCCTTCGGGCGCCCCGTTGTACCGGAGGTATAGCGAAGTGTCGCAATATCGCCAAAGCTTGCCGGCGATTTCATTGAGGTTTCGCAATCTGTTCCAATCATTAAAAAATCCTGCCAGTTCATGAAGTTCTCCGGCAGATCGCATTGCGGCAGTTCCCTGCAGAACGAAACCACCTGCATATTCAAATTGGAGGCAGCCAGCTTCTCCAGGATTTCAGGCACACCCACGAAAAGCAGCCGTGCACCGCAGTCGTCGATGATCTCTGCAAGCTCATGAGTCGGGCTGCTGTAATATAAAGGTACGCTTATGCCTCCGGCTAATCCGATGGCAACATCAATGGCAAAATAGCGTGAGCTGTTGAAGCCTACGACGGCAATCCTGTCACCGGAATGGACCCCCATTCGAGCCATCGCTGAAACGGCCCTCTCTATTTCACGGCACACATCATCAGCACTCCGGGAAACGATATCCCCGGGGATAACATCATAAAAATTTATCGGACGGCTTTTGCCCGAAAGCCGAAAATAAGCCTGCTCATGAACGGTCCGCTCCGACCGGTACATGAAACCATGATCGGCGGCGTATGTAAGGATCTGAGGGAAGAAGTCACACCAATTTGACGGATATGTTCCAAACAGCCTGTCGAGATTATCCCGCTGATAGATCCGGTCCTCTTCAAAATAGGACGCCAGGGATAACAGGGAACGAACAGCGCTCTTCGGTTTGAGAAATCGATCCAGCCATTGAAATCGGCTGACGGTCACCGGCAGAAAAACAGGTACAGGAAGCCTTACATGAAGCTTTTCAGCAGCCCACTTCCGGGTAAATTGAATCATCTCCCTTACGGTCGGGAGAGCGTCGGCCGGTAACGTCAAATGAAAATTCAGTCCTTCCGCTTTCGGATCAAAGGTCAGTTTGACAATCGCCTCTGATACGTAATCGCAGGGAACCATGTTGATTTTCAAGGTTGGATCAACCGGGAAGAACTTTAATTTTCCCGTCAGATAGAAACGCAGCGGAAAATACAGGGTATTAAAGGTTTTCACCGCCCCGCTTTTCGAATCGCCAATCACCATGCCCGGTCGAAATACAGAGACCGGCAGCTCTTTTCCTGCCTCACAGACCAGTGATTCCGCTTCAAACTTGCTCAACTCGTAATGATTGGAAAAACCAAATCGATCGGTCAGTGCATCCTCGGGAACGGTACCCTTTCGTCCACCGGCCACATAGGCCGTGGAAACATAAGAAAAGCGAGTCAGCCCATGCAATTTATGTACATCATAGGCGAGCTCCAATATGTTTCGCACTCCTTCCACATTTGAACGGCGAAGCTCGGCAAGCGGCTCATTCAGCCTGATATCAGCAGCAAGATGGATGATATGGCTAATCTTACCGATCAGTTCTTCATAGGATGAATCACTCAGTCCGAATCGAGAACGGCATAGATCACCATTCACCACTTGAATTCGTCCGCCGATTTCGCAGGCCATATTTGGCCAATCCCACCAGATTCGTTCCAGCCGAAGCTTCGCGTCGGATAAATCCCGGCCACGAACTAAAACAATGATTGAGTGCTTCGTCCGCTCCAGAATCAAACGCGTAACTTGTGTTCCCAGAAAGCCGGTGGCTCCGGTGATCAGGACAGTCATAGGCTCACCTCCCGGTTCAGCAATTGCGCAAGAAGCTCCGGGTTTTGTTTTGCCCGCATATGCTGGATTTGACTGTTTTTGCGCAGAATTTCCCTTTGTGGCGCGGAATCTTGCATCAGAGCATCGGCTCGCTCCTCCACCATTTGAAAGAGCTGCGGAGAAGTATATTCTAAAAAATAATCATCATAGATTTCCAGATCCCGATAAAGATCGTGAAGCCGCTGGTCAAAACCGATGGCGATCTGAGGGATTGCTGCATCCAGGGAAAGAACTCCGGCATGATAGCGGGAGGTAACAAGCAGATCCAGGTTTCTCAAAATAGACGTCATCTGGGAGGCATTATATTCCCGGGATGAGAAGATCTGAACTTCCTTTGAATGGTGCATTGATGAGAGAATCATTCCCGCAAGCGGTTCGTCCAGCTGCTCCATACAGATCAAGGCAATGGGCCGGCCATGTTTCTCAATCATGTGATCCGCGAAACGAGCATAGTTCTTTGCCAAAGTTTTACGGTCAGAGCGGCGCTGATGGGAATCTGAGTAGTAATAAGGCCATCGGTAACAGTTTTTGGAGCTTCCAAAAGGACGGAATACAACCGGCCAGAGATAAAAGTCCACTGCTGCAATGCCGATCACTCCTGCCTCGGCAAACCGCCAGCTTCTTTTCAGGAAATCATGATCATCCGGATCCGGATAAAAATTAAATGCTGAATCAGCGGTCGCAGCAATCGGTGCGCTTACCTTCCAGTTCTTGAGCCGTTCGGCGGCGGCCTGAGTCCTCGTAATGATCAAATCTGTTTTGGATGCCACATACCGCACCAATTTTTGATTGAATCCGGAAAGATATCCTGAATCCACTGCATAAGCGACTACGATCTTTCCTCTTCTATTTGCACACCCGGTGACCCATAGCCATGCCCAAAGCAGGCAGGAGCTCCAGGTATCCATATAGCAGCTTCCTTCGGTTAACAGGATCAGATCGTGCTCCTTGACCAATCGGTATAAGGCAAAGAAATACACCGTAGGATAATCAACAATTTTCAGGTTTGGCTCCTCTTTGATATACCTGCGGAGATTTTCCCCGCAAATCGTTGGAATCGTTATTTCGACCTCACTGCCCAATACCTTTCGTACCTCGTCAACAATGGCTGAAAGCCTGGCTTCCGAACCCGTATTGTTGGCGCCGTTATAACCCATCAAAAGCACCTTGCGTATGTCTCTATGTAAATTATCTGTGATCATATAAATTTCTCCATTATAATATTTCCAACTCTCTTGGCCATAGCCATGATCGTCAGGATCGGCGGGTTTCCCAAGGATTCCGGGAACAGCGTTGCATCGGCAACATAAAGGTTTTCCGGCAGTCGGGAATCATGAAAATTTTCCGCTTCCCGTTCTGTGAGCGGCAGCATACCGCCGGGATGTCCGGCATTGATCGTTCCAAGGAAAATCTGATCCTTTTTTACCCCGTACCTGCCAAGGATCTCACGGCAGAGCTCCACGCCCTCCTGCAGTCTATCTTTATCGACATCTGTAAGAGTCTTATTAATTTTTTTATTATCGACGCTCCCGGTACAGGTGTCCGCCAGCTTGATCATCAATGTAAGTGTATCCGATGCGGGATGCCGCCAGCTTTTATTGAAGAAAAAGCTGAGATAATCAAAATACGGGGACAGGATATAATGCTCCCTCTGCACGGCAAACGGCATGGAGAGCTCTTTATTCTGAAGACTGCCCCGGTTCTCGGCAGCCACGCAGAGAACAGGATCCACAAACAGTCTGCTTTCACATTGGATACCGGAATTCTGTAATATTACAGGAGTTGAAAAACCGCCCGCCGCCAGAATGACAATATCAGCCGGGATAAATACGGATTTCATGCCCTGCTGTGCCTGTACCCCCGTGACGAAACCATTCGGAGCAACTACCTTTCTAACCTTGCAGCCTGTAACCAGCTTTGCTCCCTGACGCTCCGCATCCTTCAGGAAATGACGGCTATCCCACTTGACTCCGTAACGGCAGCCCATGACGCACATTCCGCATTTGGTGCATCGGCTGTAATCCCCAAGCTTCGGCAGCTGCTGAGGGTTCAGATCCATTTCCATGCATATCTCAAACAGTCTCCTTGAAGTGTCCTGCCATTTATTCTTATGATCATATGTAATGGGAATTTCCCTATAAAGTTCCTCGAATTCATCATCAAGATCAATTCCAATTTCCTTTAGCTGTCCATCCACACGTAACGCATTCCCTGCTGAAAGGGTTGTGGTACCGCCGAGCCCGGTTCCGCTTACCATGACCATTTTATCTTCTGTTTTCTGAACTTTCATTGATGGAAACAGCAGCTGGATTTCTCTTTCATCAAAGAACAGTCCGGTTTTTCTCAACTTTTCCAGGGCGGAAAAGTTGAAGGAAAATGGCCCGAACTCTCTGCCTGCTTCGAGAACGGTGACTTGAAATTTTCCCTGCAGCTTCTTCGCAGCGGCTGCTCCACCCGCACCGCTGCCGATTACGATAACTCTTTTCATATCAAAACCCCCAATACAAACACCCTGTTTTATAATTCTCTTTTACGATCATATTTTAAATACCCCTTACAACAGTTGCTGCCGTCTGTGATCCTTTGTGTAAAATACAGCTTTCCGCCGGCGGATAGTCCTGCCGCCAGTCCTTCGTCCATTGAAGAAATAAGCATACAAACCTCAGCGGTATAATATTTACTGTAAAAACATTGTTTGATTATGAATTCACCCTGTCTGTCATATTGAAAGTCTACCCCGATCAGCTTATAAATCGTTCTGAGCGCTGCGACAGAATCATCCCAGGTTATTATATGCAGGCTTTTCCTCAAAATCTTTCCGAAAACATAAGAATTTTGATACAAGCGGGATTTGACTTCTTCAATCGGACATCCGCCCTGCAAACAAAGCTCAGCCTGTTCTCCGGAAAAAAAAGCGTACAGCGATAAGCACTCTCGAAAAGTAAGTCCCCTGAGCGAAGGCATTTCCGTTTGAAAAGCATCCGCCGTCAAACGAAATAATTCATTCAGCTTTTTCTTCTTGATAAATTCGGGCATGTAGCGCCCCATTATTTTTGTGAGCATGATCTAGCTCCTGTCTTTTCCAAATTAGACTACTTGCAAAATATTGTCGATCATTTGATCTAACAATTCATTTCGGACCTGTTCATTGAAAATATCCTTTTTTAAATGTCCTTTGTAGTTTTCTGCGTTCAAAAACATCACCTGCATCGGTATTATTATCTGCAAGGCAATCAATTTTAAATCGGTTTCCGTTTTCTTCCCTTTGAAGATTTCCGAGAGCAGCGGTAAAATCGTCGTGCTTGTTTCAATGCTGCCATGCTTGACTTCGTTCGCTATGGCAATTTCTGATAAATAATAGTTATCGAAAGCAAAGTTTGAAAATGCTCTGATCATGTTTTTCAATCTGGTGACAGGCGGATTTTCGTTTTGCATATCCTCCGCAAATATTTTTTTGGATATATTTTCCATGCAGAATTCCACTGCTTTGCACACCAGGTTCTCTTTGGATTGATAATAATAGTTGATCAATGCACTATTTACTTCAGCAAGTTCAGCAATCTGTCTGGTGGTTATTTTATTGATATCGTTTTTTTCCATCAACAGCTTAACCATCGTATCCATAATCCGTTCTTTCGATTCTATATTTTCATTTTTCATTTTTCACCTCAAAATTATATATGTTTTAAATACGGTTTAATCGCGTTTAAATTATAATATAGTTTTTCAAAATAATCAATAACAAATTATAATATTTAATAAAACAAGTGCAAATAGCGAAATATCAACGCGGGAACGCTATTTCCATATTATAAAAAATCGAGTAGGAGGAAAATTTGAATAGCGATATTCAAATTTTCCGACCTCTCACA
>CAZTEH010000159.1:0-2657 GCA_964612345.1 uncultured Oscillospiraceae bacterium
AACAGCGGTGATCCGAATTATTGGAAACTGCCGGCAATCAAATATTTTAACGGAATGACGATCGGCGAAGCGGTGAAGACAAATTCCGAAATAGACGATACTGCAAAACAGATCGTGGGAAATGAAACGGATGCTATAAAAAAGGCCCGCTTGTTATATAAGTGGGTCAGTAAAAATATTAAATACGATAAAGCGAAAGCGGAAATCGTTCTCGAAAACCCCTCCCGTGTGGATTCCGGATCAATCATTACCTTTGAGGAAAGAACGGGAGTGTGCTTTGACTATTCCTGCCTTTATGTTTCCATGTGCCGTGCCGTGGGAGTAAAAGTCAGACTGGTCTCGGGACTTGGCTACAGCGGCACCGAATGGGGCGAGCATGTCTGGAATCAGGTCTATGTCCCGGAGGAAGGGCGATGGATCAATGTAGACACCACATTCGGAAACTCTGGGTACGATTATTTTGACAACCCGGACTTTTCATCAAATCATAAATATGACGTCGTTCAGGCAGAATGGTAAAGAGACGCGGGTTATTGTAAAAGCTCCTTGTAATTATCATACGTGATCGGCTGCCCGACAAGGAAATAGCCGGGTTCCAGATTCATCATGTAATATGATATCATAAAATGCAGGTGCGGGCCGGTGGAAAACCCGGTGGAGCCGACTTCTCCTATCTTTTGCCCCCGCTCCGCTATTTCACCCGCTTTCACGGAAAGGTTCAGCATGTGATGATAGACGCTGAACAAACCCTCCCCGTGGTCAATCATAACCGTATTTCCCGTAAGGATGAACGATCTTGCCAGAACCACTTTGCCGCGGTTCACGGCCTTGACCTCAGTCCCGGCATCCGCGGCAATATCCAGGCCGAGATGCCGGTACGAAGTCGGAAAATCGTTGACGTAGCGCGTCTCACCGAATTCCGTGGTAAGACGCCCCCTGACCGGCAAAAGGAAACCTTCCGTATAGTATCTGGACGGCTCCGATTGATTTCTTACGGGTATATAATATTTGTTATATTCAGCGTAGGCTGCATCATTTCTTGTTTCCGCTTCCGTTTCCGGATCAATGTATAAATATTGAATGTGGTAATTATATTCCGCTATCTCAATCTTCTGAGTAAACTCTGTCCCTTTACTTTTGACCCCATAATTGATTTGATACAGACCCGGTTTCACATTGTAATTTGTAGGCAAATAACCCCTGAGCAAACCGCCCTGTTGATACCATTTGAACTTACTGTAAATGGATTGCTCGAACACAATATCTTCCGGCCCGTCGGCATAGGAAACGGTGACCTCCAGCAGCTGTCCCTGCGTAAGCCGCTTCCCGGAAAAAACAAATTTCTCTGGCAAATCCGCAGTTACAGGTATTTGAAGTACATATTCCCCTCTGTATGGATCGGCTTCCCCGGTCCATTCCATCGTCAATTCATACGTAAAGTTTCCGTTCCGTTCCGGCAGCGGAAGATTGGGTAAATCCGCCTGTTGTTCCGAAACAACCTGACCAGAGTCTGTCTCAATTATTTTCAAGCTTGCCCGGTCGGGCTCTTTATCAACAGCCACAGCCAATTTATCTTCATGCGAAGTTGCGGCGGCAGCGGGTTTGGGTTCCTCCTTGCTTATCCCATTATTGTCAGGCTCGTTTGGCGGTGTGTACCATTGTCCGTTATTCTTTTGAATACTCCACTCTTTCGTGGTCAGGTCAAAGAAGACCGGATCTTCGTTCAGCAAAACCTCCGGCACCGCCTTAAGACGGTCTGAGTAGATACGCTCATAAAAACGGTCCAGTAAAAAAGCAGGCTCCGCTTTATACAAATAGAACGCGAAGGCAAGCGCCGCGATGATCAAGATTAAAAATATTTTTCCAAATGATTTCTTCATGATGTCTCCCCTATTATTCTATGCATTCTGCGCGGGATTTAACAATATTATAGCATAGAACCATTTGAAGAGAATGAATGTATTGACGATATTCTTATCCTATAGTATACTTGAGCTGACCGGACGGTTAGTCACATAGGAGGGAATTAATTTGGAAAGCAATACAAACAGCAGAGACAGGATTTTAGACGCAGCTTTAAAGCTGTTCTCAGAAAAAGGATTCAATGGGACTACAGTCAAGGAAATTGCCGATGAAGCAGAGGTAAGCAAAGCCTTGATCTACTACAATTTTGAAAGTAAAGAAGCCATTCTGTTGGAAATACTCGATACTTTTAAGGAAGAATTTATAAAATCATTTGAAAAAATATATAAAAAATCCGACTACAGTCAATATTATGGCAAGTGGAAATCGGAGGAGATCAACGACAGCTTGAAGTTTTTCAATGAAAAACGCAGACTGTGGATCGTTCTGATCCTCGAGTCCTTAAAATCATCTACCGGTAAAGGAAACCTGATCCATATATGGGATGAACTCAATAGCAGGACACGGAAAAAGATGCTCCAGGATCGCGGCTTTACGCTGCAGGGCGATATGACCAAAGATATTGTTGACTTGTTCTTTATATTGATTCCTGCAATATTCTTTTCCGTTTTTAAAGAGGATTGGCTTACCATGAATGAAGGCAGAGAAGAAGAAGCGGCGAATGAGAGCTTTAGTTATATATTAAATACAATCTATTCTACTTTCCTGAGACAAAAAGAATAACGGCAAGGGTT
>CAZTEH010000159.1:2757-5887 GCA_964612345.1 uncultured Oscillospiraceae bacterium
TGGAAAGGAGGCGGCATAATGCGTATTCTTCCCGCGATCCATTAAAAATCCAGAATGAAAAGGAGAAAAACAGCATGAAAACAAGAATTGGTCAGTTTGCCAGAAGTGTCTCTATCATTGGTGTTGGCGTAACACCTTTGGGAAATGTTCAGGTAAATCCGGAGCTGAAAGATATGACGGAAAGAGAACTTTTTGCCTGGGCATGTATGGAAGCAATGGAAGATGCGGGCTTGGAGGCGAAGGATATCGACTGTCTGTATGTCGGTCATGTATTCAGTGAATCTCATAGCGGGCAGATCTCTACATCCGGCATGTTCAGCCGCTGGATCGGGATGAACGAAAAGCCGGGGTTCCGGCACGAAACAGCCTGCTGCACCGCTGTATCCGGATTGCGTCATGCGGTACTCGCAGTGGCATCGGGAATGCACGATGTCGCAATCAGTGGATGCGTGGATATCAATCTGAGCAATGCAATGATCGGATTGCCTCCATTCAACCGTACTCCGGCTGTATTCGAAGATGTTTTATATGATTCGAACGCGTTGGGATGCGATCAGGCTTATTGGTATCCGGGCGGTGAAATCATGGCGTTCCTGGAAGGAGCTTATATCGCTTACGGGAAAAAATACGGCTATTCGCTGGATCAGTTAATTGACGCCATCAGCAAGTGCTCGATCAACAGCAGGCGCAATGCTATGAATAATCCGCTTGCGCTCCTGGTTAGCGAGAATTATGACGATGAAGCGAAAAAATTCGGTTTTGACGACCCCATGAATTACCTGAAATCAAAGTTCAATCCTTTAATTGGAGCCATTCAGGGCTTCAAGCATACCACGGGAGTAGCCGACGGCGCTTCGGCTTTGATCGTATGCCCCACCGACATGGCGAAGAAGCTTATCAAGGACAGACCGGTTGTGGAAATTGCCGGCCTCGGCATGACGACTTCTTCGGGCTATCAGCAGCCCGGCTCGCCGATGAGCTTCGACCTCGAATCCTTTGCCCAATCATTTACACAAGCCGGTATAAAGGATCCCTATAAGGAGCTGGACTATATGGCAATCCATGACTGCTGCGCACAGCATTACATGACGGTCACCGAAGCCGCAGGGTATTTCAAGCCGGGAGAAGCGCTGCATGCGGTCATGGAGGGCAGGATCGCACCGGAAGGCGACAAGCCTGTAAACACCAGCGGCGGAAGACTGAATCTCGGGCACCCCATCGCCGGTGCAGCCGGGTATGAAATTGCGGAAGCCGTATGGCAGATGCAGGGCAAATGCGGAAACAGGCAGATCAAGAAACATCCCGAAACCGTGCTGATCCATGGCTTGGGAGCGGGTTTCCACGTAGCATCTGCCGTTTTACGCGCAGTATAAATGAAGGGAGGCAATTGGAATGGTTAAAATGCAGCCATACGTTAAAATGTGGTACGACTATCTTGAGGAAGGCAAAATAATGGGTCTGAAATGCAAAAAGTGCGGGGCGTACGAATTTCCGCCTGTGCCGGTTTGCAATTCTTGTTCCGGTACCGATCTTGAATGGGTGGAGATGAAAGGAACAGGAAAACTGATCTCCTTTTCTATCATGCAGCTCATGGATAAGGTTCAGGTCAAATACGGCAGAAGATACATAGGACAGGTACAGCTGACAGAAGGGCCTGCTTTCACAGCTACGCTGGAAGACTTTGATCTGAATAAAAGAGAAGAACTCTATGACCGTCTGCCTGCGGATGTGAATCTGGGGATCATGCAATTTGACGGCTTTAAGTTTGTTTCCTTTAAACTGAAAGACTGATCATGAGTATTATCCAGGAACTTAAGAAACGCATTGCAGATCCAAATACACGGATCGTTTATCCGGAGGGAGACGAACCTGAGATATTGAAAACCGCGGCTCGGTTAAAACGGGAAGGAATCGCGGCTCCGGTCCTCATCGGTCCTGCGCAGTCCGTCCTCAAAGCAGCCAAAGCGGCAAATGTTGATCTGACGGGGATCGAGATCATCGAACCTGTTTTTAGTCCGGCGCTGGACCGGTATGTGGAAGCATTCGGGAAGGATTCGAAGCTGCCGAAAGCGGTTATAAAGAGCTTACTTTCAAAGCGGCTTGCCTTCGGATGCATGATGGTAAAAGAAGGAGATGCAGATCTCGTTGTCGCTGGCATTGCACATCCGACGGAAGAAGTGATCATGACCGGACAGCTTATCATCGGCATGCAGGAGGGAATAGCGACCCCTTCCAGTTTCATCCTTATGGATATCCCGGGCTATCAGGGGGAAGAAGGAAGTCTCCTCGTATTTACGGATGCATCCGTCAACCCGGATCCTACGCCCGATCAATTAGCGGACATCGCCATAACCACAGCCGACAGTGTCAAAGCGATTCTGGGCTGGGAGCCCAGGGTGGCCATGTTGTCTTTTTCCACCTGCGGCAGCGCGAGCCATCCTCATGTGGATAAAGTCTTGGAGGCCCTGGAGATTACCCGAAAAAGGGTGCCGGAGCTAAAAATTGACGGAGAATTCCAAATAGACACTGCGATCGTGAAGGAGGTAGCCGAAAGAAAGATGAAAAGGCAAAGCGATGTTGCGGGCAGAGCCAACGTGCTCGTGTTTCCGGATCTGGACGCGGCGAATATGGGCTACAAGATCACGCAGCGGCTTGGGAATGCAGCAGCATATGGCATGGTGCTTCAGGGGTTTGCAAAACCGATGAGCGACTTGTCACGCGGCGCTACGGCAGAGGACGTGTACGGCCTTTCGGTCATGCTTGTGGCCGGTAATTTCAATAAAAGCAACATGTAACTATGGAGGGATACGATAATGGAACAGAAAATTGTAGCGATTCTGGCTCGAATGTTCAATAAAGATGAAGCGGACTTGTCCGGCGCAACGCTTCTAAAGGAAGACCTGAACGCCAAGTCGATGAACTATCTTGAGATCAGCGCTACTTTGGAAATTGAATTAGGGGTGGATATCCCCTTGGACCGCATCACAAAAGTCAAAAGCATTCAGGATATTTTCGATATCGTGCAGGAGCAAGGCTAATCGCGCTGTGATATAAAAAAAGTGTGGATAACGAAAGGGGGCTGTCGCACTAGCGTTTGAAAAATCGGTAGCGCGCAGCTCTTTTTTTCAGG
>CAZTEH010000160.1:0-5767 GCA_964612345.1 uncultured Oscillospiraceae bacterium
AATTTAATAGAACCTGCAGTATTTAAAAAAACAAAACAAAAATCGGCGACAGGATCGCTGTCAGCGTACCGGCGATCGCCATGGCAAGGCTGCTCATGGAGCCCTCCACTTCACCTTCCTTGAAGGCTCTGGCCGTTCCGATAGCATGGCTCATGCTGCCCAAAGCAATTCCTTTTGCCACTTCGTTCTTTATTCTCATCAGCTTAAGAAGTTCCGGTCCGAGGACTCCGCCAAAGATTCCTGTTATTACGACCAAGGAAACGGTTAAAGAGGGGATTCCACCGATGATTCCTGAAACCTCGATGGCAATGGGATTCGTCGCACTTTTGGGAAGCATGGAGATCAGGATGTTTTCATCGGTGCCGATGAGCTTGCCGATAACGACGATGGCGCCCATGGTGGTTACTGTTCCGGCAATGATTCCCGCTATAATCGGCAGCGCGTGCTTCTTGAGTACATCCAAGTTCCGGTAAAGCGGCACGGCAAGAACGATCGCGGTGAGCGGAAGGATATAATTCAGTACCGCATTCTGTTTATAATAAACATCATAGGGTATTTCTGCATAGATTAAAAATAATATGATGATCGTCGACGATGTAAGAATCGGCTGTAAAACAGTCCATTGCGTCTTGTCGTAAATAATTTGGCCGATCCAGTAGCAGCCGATGGTGATCAGCATCCCGGATATGGGATTTGCCTGAAACAATTCATTCAGCATCACTGCCACCCAATCCTTTCCTGATCCGGTTTCTTTCAGCGAGCCGGATAAACAATTCCGTTACCTTCGCAGCAGTGAAGAAGCCTATGAGAATACTGGCCAGCAGGGGAACCACGATGTGTAAAAATTGCTCCCCGATCAAATCAAAGTACTGCATGATCCCGATTGTCGGCGTAACGAAAAAAACAGCCAGATATTTGATGATGAAATCGCTGACCCGGTCCACATGATGAAGCTTGACGATTCCCATGCAGAGAGCGGCAAATAAAATGGCAAAACCAATCACATTGGCAGGGATCGGCAGATGAAGTGCAATGGACAACGCATATCCCAGGAAAAGTGCGGATAAAATAGTGAACAGCTGCTTCAGAATCATGTGATTTCTCCTAATCGTTTGCTAATGTTCCTATTTTACCATAAAAAATCTTGCCTATATATATTTTTTGTAATATAATGATTCCATTCATTATTTTGACGGTAATACTCCCATTAAACATAAATAAAGGTAGGTAATAATAGCATGTCTAATTACAAGATGGCAGAGGCCAACAACAGAGTGATCCCTCTTGAAGATAAGATATTCGGGATCAACCAAAAGGCAAAAGAAATGGCAGCGCGCGAAGGCGCTGATAAGGTGGTTAATGCAACCATAGGCTCCCTGCTCGATGATGAAGGCAACCTGGTTATCCTTTCCTCTGTGGTAGAAGTCCTAAAAAACTTAACTCCAGTTGATTATGCTGATTACGCCCCGATTGCAGGGACGCCCGATTTTATAAAGGCAATAAAGAAGGCAGCGTTTGGAAGCTTTGTTCCAAAAGCATATACGGAGGCAGTAGCTACTCCCGGAGGAACGGGCGCGATTCGAAATACAATTCAGAACTATTCAAAGCGCGGCGACCAGATTTTGACCTCAGACTGGTACTGGAGTCCTTACACCACCATCGCTCAGGATATCGAAAGAACCATAGCGACCTATACCCTTTTCGATGAGGACGGCAATTTTAACGTTGCTTCTTTTGAAAGCAAGGTGAAGGAGCTTCTTTCCAAGCAAGATGGTCTGGTAATTATACTAAATACTCCCGCACATAACCCAACCGGTTACAGCCTCACGTTGGGGGATTGGGATAAGATCATAAACGTTCTTAAAAATGCAGCAGCTGACGGCAGCAAAAAAATAACACTTCTTGTGGACGTGGCTTATTTGGACTATGCCGGGGACGAAGAAGAACACAGAAATTTCTTCCCGCTGCTGGATGATTTCCCTGCCAATATTCTCGTTGTTGTTGCATACAGTCTGTCGAAAAGCTACACCATGTACGGCATGAGAAGCGGCGCTATGATTTGTATGACTCAGGACAAGGAAATCGCGGAGGAATTCAAAAACGTCTGTGCATTCTCCTGCAGAGGAACCTGGTCCAACTGCAACAGAGCGGCCATGGTTACCCTATCCAACATTTATGCAGACGAAGCGCTTCTGGCAAAGGTAACGCACGAAAGACAGGAATACTGCAAAATGCTGGTGGAAAGAGGCCACACCTTCGCAAAAGCTGCAAAAGAGATCGGTTTGAAAACCGTTCCGTTTGAAGCGGGATTTTTCGTCACCGTTCCATGTGAAAATGCCGAGGAGGTCGGTCTAGCGCTTCAGAAAGAAGGCATCTTTACCGTTCCGGTGGGCAAGGGACTGCGCGTTTCCGTGGCATCCATTTCAGAAGAAAGATGCAGGATGCTTCCTCCGATTATGTTAAAGGCGATTAATAAAGTAAACGGATAAAATAATAGAGTTATTTATTTAAATCTGCCGGGTAAAACCGGCAGGTTTATTATTTTAAAATCAATATGCAAAACTAGTCTTCATTATTTGGTGAAATTTGTGATTGATATGGTAGATATTTCTATCCGCTATAGCGGTCAAATTTGAAACAATTTAGGAGTCCGCCTTGTTCCGTGGCCTCATTTCAATATCACTGAAATGTTATCGCGTTCTTTCGGCACTTTCTGGAACAGTTCATACATACGAGACAGTTGTTCTTGATAATTCTATATGAGCCTTCCTTCTTATTCACTGCCTTGGCTGGGCACACCTGAAAACATAATCCGCAATTAGTACACTTGTCTGAATTAATTCTCATATAATGCCTGGATAGTCTGGAAGAGAAGCTGAGAATTGTACCAAATGGGCATAGCTTATAATGCCATAGTTCAGGCGGAAAAAGCAAAGTTAATAAAATACCAGATATAAACAAAACGAACAGCACCGGTAATTGGTGGCCGGAGACAATAATGAAAAGGAAAACGGCAACAAAAACTGCCAAAACTATGTATCGAATCCAGAATTTTGATAGAAGCGGCGGTATTTTAAAACTTTTGATATGAAGCTTTAATTTTAAGAGTGTGATGAAACTCATTGTTGTGTTAATGGGGCAAATCCAGCCGCAATATATACGGCTAAACCATATTGAAATGATGAAGCCCATGACAAATAAACCCATCCACAGATGAACCTTACCAATTAGTATAAGAATAACAAATAGAATCAGGAAGGTTACCTGAATTATACGCTGTAATATTCTTTTCATAGCTCTACTCCTTATAAACACTTGGATTTGGGGATTTCGCCACCAAAAACTCAAGAACATCATCATGGTTATTAATTATATTCATCTTTGTTTTGTAAGGGATATTGATAATCTGGCTCCCATGATAATCCGCGGGACAAAAGTCATAAATTTTTTTCAAGCATGAAGCTCATCGCCTTTCATTTTTAAAAAGTTATAATTTATTTAAAACTGCATGATGCAATCTAAAACTTTAGCTTAATTTTTGCTTCTTCTCCAGGTTTCAAGGCACAATTATCCGGAAGAAGAAGTTTAATCTTTACGCTTTTCCGGTCCTTATTCGCCGCAGTCTGCAAATCCTTGGGAGTATACTCGCTTTCCACATCAATATACTTCACAGTTGCATCATAAGTCTTTCCGTTGCTTTTTACCTCGAAAACCTGATCGTATGCTATTTCGTTTAAATAGTCAATCGGCAGATAGAAGACAAAGTATTTTCCCTCATCCGCGGCGATATCGACAAGATTATAGCCTGACGACACCATGTCTCCCTTGTCGTAACTCTTGCTCATAACCACCCCATCACAGGCTGTCAAAATCGTATACTTATCAAGGTCCTCTTTCATTTCTTGAAGCTGACTCTTGGTCTTATCAATTTCAAGTTGCGTGGATTCTGCCGAGGAACTGTTTTTTGCATTGTCCAATTGGGCCTTCGCCACAGTCACTGCATTTGCCGCCGAATCCGCGGCTACCTTTGCCTTATTCAGAACATCTTTTGAGATGGCACCTTGGTTATATAATGATTGGGCGTTTTGATAGTCCTGCTATCATCTGAAACTCACTTGTTGCTGCGGTAGACATTAGAATTCCAAACGCCAGAGCGACCATTGCGGACAGGAATGTTATAAGCAGCACAAGCCAAAGCGATCCAACCATCAAGATATCCAAGACAAAAATAACAAAGAATGTTATGATTGCTGATTGGATAATAGAGACGACTCCGAATCCCAATACATACCCTGTAACGATTTCCCACCGTTTAATCGGAGTAGAAAGCAACTTTTCCAAAGTTCCGGTAGTCCTTTCCTGCAAGAAGGAAATGCCGGATATTAAAAAAGTAAAAAAGAAAACAATGAAGCCTATCAGCAGTGAACCAAAATTATCGAAGGTGGATAAGCCACTTGCACCATACACATATTTGATATTGGTTTTCAAATCATATCGCTCGGAAGAGAATGTCATGTTTTTTTTTGCGGCTTCCATTGAAGAAAGCGCTAATTTTGCTTTGGTTGAATTGCCTCCATCCAATTTTATATAGAGTTTCCCTCCGGTCATCTCAACGCCAGCTATGATTTCCCCGTCTTTCATCATCTGCTTCAGACTCGGTGCAGCGTATAGTTGAAATATTATTTTCGTATAAATTGTCTATGTACTGCTGCGGTGCGTTAACTATACCTACTGTCAGATCCGTTGTCGAAGTGTCAAGGATAAAATAAATCATCGTTAACAGCAGTAAAGGTGCAAGCATTATCAAAGCTAGCGTTCGTTTATCATGACGAAGCTGGTTTATAATCCGTATTACCATAGCTTTAATCCTCATATTTACCACCTCCGTAATAGATAAATGCTTCCTCTATGCTGTTCACGCCGACTTTTCGCTGGAATTCCTTTGGAGTTCCTTGTGCTATCAGTAACCCGTTGCGCATCATTGCGAGCTGATGGCATTTATCGGCTTCATCCATCACATGAGTTGTTATAAGAATAGTCACTCCGTTATCAGACATCTTATATAATTCCTTCCATATATCCTTGCGGAGCAGAGGATCAATGCCTACTGTCGGTTCATCCAGTATCAATACCTTCGGATGCTGGAGCATGGCCATGGCTAAGGAAAGCCTTCGCTTCATACCGCCGGAATATGCAGCCACCGGCTTATACAGGTCATCGGACAGGTTCATCAATTCCATTACCTCAAGCATACGTTTTTTAAACTGATCTCTTTTCATTCCGTATATCGTTGCATAGAATTCCAAGTTTTCTGCAGCCGATAAAACTGTGTATAGCGCATCGGATTGCGCCATATAGCCGATCTCATTCTTTAAAGATAACTGCGGCATTTTTCTCCCAAGGACATATGTTTCTCCCGAGCTGGATTCGGAAATTCCGGACATAATTTTTACAGTTGTAGTTTTACCGCAGCCTGATGGCCCCAGGAGACCATAAATAGAACCATAGGGTACTTGCAGCGAGATGTCCTTAAGAACCTGCTTCTCACCAAAGAACTTATTAACGTGTTTCACAATGATACAATCAGATTTATTTTCCATAGTTTTCCTTCTCTTGCTTATTGATTTCCTTAAATATGGGTTACCCCTTAAGAAAGGTGATAATAATACTTGTAATTAGACAACACGATGTCTATAATTATAATACTAGATAGTTTCGTAAAAAAAAACCATCAATATATTAGATGGTGTCGAATTTTGAATAGGAG
>CAZTEH010000161.1:0-5480 GCA_964612345.1 uncultured Oscillospiraceae bacterium
AATCGACGAATTGATCCCAATTTTAGATAGCATCAGCGATGCAATCTTTATTGATGACGCACAAGGTTTTACCCTGTGGATCAATAAGGCCAGCGAAGAGCTTTATAAAATAAAGCGGAAGGATATCATCGGAAAGCATGTATCCTTCCTGGAACGAGAAGGAATTTTCACTCCCTCGGTTGCGCGTATCGTAATGGAGCAGAGAAAGGAAGTCAGTACCATCCACGAAAACAAGGACGGAAAAAGGCTTCTTACAACCGGTATCCCCATCATGGATGCCCATAACAATATGAGTAAAATCATAACGACCACCCATGACATCACAGAGCTAATCAACCTGCAGAATGAATTGGAAAGCGTTCAGAACACACTCTCCGGTTTAAAAGCGCAGGAAGGCTTCAGCGATATCGTGGCCAACAGCCCTTCCATGTATAACGTTATCCAGCTGACCAGCAGATTGTCCCATATTGACTCTACCGTTTTGATCACGGGAGAATCCGGCGTAGGCAAGGGCGTCATTGCAAAGCTGCTGCATGAAAATGGCGGCCGCAGACACCACCCTTTTGTTAAGGTCAATTGCGGCGCGATACCGGAAAATCTCATCGAATCCGAACTGTTCGGTTACGAAAGCGGAGCATTTACCGGTTCGCGGAAGGACGGAAAAAAAGGTCTGTTTGAAACTGCGGAAAAAGGAACGATCTTCCTAGATGAAATATCAGAACTTCCTTTGAATCTGCAGGTCAAGCTTTTACAGGTCATACAGGAACGTGAAATAACAAAGGTCGGCGGAGTTGAAAGCATACCGATTAATGTAAGAATCATATCCGCTACCAATAAGGACCTCAAGTCCCTTGTGCATGATGGCAAGTTCAGGGAAGATTTGTATTACAGACTGAATGTAGTTCCCGTCAGCATCCCGCCTCTTCGCGAGCGACCCGAGGATATTATCCCCATGATTCGTATCTTTCTTAATCAAAACAATAAAAAGATGAAAGAACATAAAGAAATCGACTCAAAGACCATCGCCATTCTCATGAAGTATACATGGCCCGGAAATGTGCGTGAGCTTCAGAATATTATAGAACGGCTCGTCATTACAACCAAGGGAACCTCAATATTACCGGAAAATCTTCCAAGCTTTATCTACGAAACAGCGAGCGCTGCTGATCGTTCAAGTATTCCAACAGGCAAAAACATGAAGGACGCACTCGATCATGCCGAGCGTGAGATTCTTTTAAAAGCTCAGGAGCAATATAAAACCACCCGAGCCATGGCAAAGGCCTTAGGGGTCAGCCAGCCTACCGTCGTTCGTAAGCTTCAGAAACATTTGATCTCCGATACAGAATAGTATCATCGATACTATTCTGTATCACACGAGAGCCCCTTGAATTTGGTGTGTTTGACGGGTTAAAACCAGTTTGGCCCGCCAAATCGATACATAAATGAATCGTTATCTTTGTAATTTTCCCTATAATTTACCAATCTTTCACGATTCGTGCCCTCTTTTGACAAATCAATCAATCTCTCAATCCATGTTTTACAATGCTTTAAAGTTATTCTCTTTGATTTTTGTTAATCATTCATAGTTTTGGCACAAGCATTGCATAATATGATTAGTGTTAATTAAATCTATTTATTTTCTTAAGGAGGAATGTAGAAAATGTCAATTAATTACGCAGAATATGTAGCAGGTTTAGTAGCAAAAGGACACGCTGCTCAGAAGATCGCCGAGGGTTTTACCCAGGAAAAAGTTGATCAGTTGACAGCTGCTGTAGCTTATGCTTTAACGATTCCTGATGTTGCACTTAAATTTGGTGAAGATCTTGTTGCTGAATCCGGAATGGGTATCCCTGGCGACAAACAGTTAAAAATGTATGGTAAGGTTAAGGGAACATATTTCCAGATGAAGGGACAGAAGTCCGTTGGTCTTGTAGAAGTAGATGAAAAAATGGGTATGGAAAAATATGCGAAGCCAATGGGCGTTATCGGTGCGATCATTCCGGTAACAAACGGAGAAGCTACTCCTGTTGTTAAGTCCCTCATGGCTCTAAAGACAAGAAACGCAATCATCCTTGCTCCACATCCAAAAGCAAGAAAGACCAACTGGGAAGTAACCGCAATGATCAGAAGCGTACTTAAAAAGTTTGATGCACCGGAAGATCTTGTACAGGCTGTAGACCCTGAATATGTAAGCATCGAAACCTCCGCTGAAATCATGAAGCAGGTTGATTTCATCCTTGCTACAGGCGGAACTCCAATGGTAAGACAGGCATATTCCTCCGGTAATCCTGCAATCGGCGTAGGTACCGGTAATGTTGTAGCTATCGTTGACGGAACTACAAAAATGGATGACGTAGCGGCTCTTATCATCAAATCCAAGACATTTGATAACGCTACCTCCTGCTCCACAGAAAATAACATCATCGTCTTTGAGGAATGCTATGACGCTTTCGTTGAAGCAATGGCTAAGGTTGGAGCTGTTCTCTTAAAGGATGGTTCTGAAGAAAAAGCGAAGCTTCTTAAGACGATCTGGCCGGAAAGCCCTGCAAACCATGACCTCAACAGACACATCGTTGCTCAGCCTGCTGCTAAAATTGCAGAGATCGCAGGAATCAATGTTCCGGAAGGAACCAAAATGATCATGGCTGAAGAAAACGCCGGTTACGGAAATGAATTCCCATTCACCGGCGAAAAGCTCTCCCCTGTTGCTGCTTTAAGAAAAGCAAAGGATTTCGACGATGCAATTCAGCAGATGCTCAATATCTTTGAATATCAGGGCAAGGGCCACAGCTGCGGTATCCACACAAGCATTGATGAAAGAGTTTCAAAACTCAGCGATATCGTTCCGGTTTGTAAAGTCTGCGTAAATGCACCTCAGTCATTAACAAACAGTGGTTCCTGGACTTCCGGTTTCCCAATGTCCATGACATTAGGCTGCGGAACTTGGGGACACAACAGCATTTCCCACAATGCAACCTGGAAGGATCTTTTAAACTTCACTTACGTATCAAGACCGATTCCTTCCTTCCAGCCAAAAGACGAAGATCTGTTTGACGAAGAAATCAGAAACGCATTCAAATAATATAACATGTTCCTGCGCGGACGCTAAAATACCGCTTATATGATAAAAATGAATCACACCACTCATATGAATGGGGCTGTGATCTTGCAGCCCCACAAATAATTCGTTAAAAGGAGATAACAAAATGTCAAACATTAAAGAACAAGGTATGAAGTATAATCTTTATTCTTGGAGTGCTCAGAAAAAGATCAACCCTATGGTTGTTTCCAAAGCAGAAGGCATCTTTTTCTGGGATGAAGATGGCAAGAAGTATTACGATATGTCCGCACAGCTTGTAAACTCTAACTTAGGACATGGACATAAAAAGCTGATCCAGGCGATCAAGGATCAGGCTGATAAAATGGCATTCATGGGACCTGGCTACTCGGTAGACGTTCGTTCCGAAGCAGCTCAGAGACTCGTTGAAATGTCAGGTCTTGAAGGCGCAAAGGTGTTCTTTACGAATGCCGGAGCTGAAGCGAACGAAAATGCAATCAAATTTGCAAAAGCATATACAGGAAAATGGAAGATCTTCTCTGCTTACAGAAGCTATCACGGCGCAACATTCGGAGCAAGTGCATTGACTGGAGAGCCAAGAAGATTTATTGCTGAACCGGGCGTTCCTGGATTCATCAAGTTTGACGGACCTTATGCATACAGAGCACCTAAGGCTTGTAACTTTAATTCAGAAGCGGATGTTACTGCTTTCTATCTTGAGTTATTAGAAAACCAATTCCTTTATGAAGGACCAGACCAGATTGCTGCTATTTTCTTTGAAACAGTAGTAGGATCCAACGGAATTTTGATCCCGCCTGCCGGATATTATGAAGGAGTCAGAGCTCTTTGCGACAAATACAATATCGTGTTGGTACTGGACGAAGTTATGGCTGGTTTCTACAGAACAGGTACTGCATTTGCATTCCATCAGTTCAATGTAAAACCTGACCTCGTAACATTTGCAAAGGGTGCAACCTGCGGTTATATTCCTCTTGGCGGCGTTATCGTATCCGAAAAGATCGCTAAGGTCTTCGACGAAAAGAAAATGTACAACGGACTTACCTACAGCGCTCATCCAATGGGCTGCGCAACAACAATTGCAACTCTTGATGCTTACAAAGAAGAAAATATTGCAGAAAACGTTAAAAAGCAGGGTAAGGTTCTTGCAGACACCCTGGATGAATTCGAAAAGAAGCATGCATGCGTCGGTCAGGTTCGACATATCGGATTATTCAGCTGCGTAGAACTGGTTAAGAGCAAGGAAACCCGTCAGCCAATCGTTTCATTCAACAGCGATCCGGAAGGTTTAATGCCTAAAATCACTGGAATGTTAAAGGTTGAAGGATTCTCAACTTATTGCCATGAAAACATGATCTTGGTTTGCCCTCCACTTAATATCACTGAAACTGAATTAAGAGAAGGTTTAGCGATCCTGGATAAGGTTCTCGATTCCGTAGACAACATGATTAAATAGTTAAAAGCAAAAAAGTTTTCTTTCAGATCAGAAAAGGCAGATTCGCATTGAATCTGCCTTTTCTATTTATTGGACTTACAAAAGCACCTGCCAAGGGCATTCTCCTGGAAACCGCCGTCTTTGAATGCTTCGCATAAAGACGGTATTCAGTTTCACGGTTTCCCTTCAGAATACCCACGGCGCGGCGCTTAAACGTCGGCTAAAGATAACGGAAAACGCCCTTTACAAGGCCCAGGATCTTGACGTCGCTGACAATGATCGGGCTCATGAACTGATTCTCCGGCTGGAGACGGATATGTCCGTTTTCTTTATAAAATGTCTTGACGGTAGCTTCGCTTTCAAAGCCGTCAATCATAGCGACTACAATATCCCCGTTATTCGCGGTATTCTGCTGGTTCACCAGGATATAGTCTCCATCCAGAATCCCAGCCTCCACCATGCTCTCTCCTTTTACCGTAAGCATGAAGCTGTTTCCCTTCGATAAAAAGCGGGCGGGTACAGGAAACGTATCGTCAATATTCTGTTCCGCAAGTATAGGCGTACCTGCGGCAATTCTTCCTATGACGGGAATATCAACCACATCGGCCCTCTCCACTTGCTCGCGGACAGGTTCGGCAATTTCCGTATCTCCAAAGCTCTTCCCTGTTTCGGGATCAATGATCATCAAGGCACGGGGCTTTGCCGGGTCCTTCTTAATATACCCCTTCAGCTCCAGATTCTCAAGATCCTTATGAGTCGTCGATGTGGATTTGATGCCCAAGGCGGTACACATTTCCCTTACCGTAGGCGGGTATCCTTTTTTCTTTATTTCTTCTTTCATATATGTGAGTATTTTTCGTTCACGATCCTTTAATGGCTCCATCAGAAAGTTCCTCCTTATCAATTTTAGCATCCTATTAATAAATAACTTATATAGTATGCTTGAAACTAACGTAGCGCTACCATCAA
>CAZTEH010000162.1:0-5353 GCA_964612345.1 uncultured Oscillospiraceae bacterium
TACCTTTGAACAATCTGCTCACAGCCCGTTGTATGAAGAGCCTGAAAAAATGCAGCAAATCTTGCAGAAGGATGTACTGACAGGAGAGAGCAACTTAGCCGACACAGAATAGATAAGCCAACAAATAAGTAAAATAAAATTCATATAAAAAATATAAGGCAATTATGATATAATGAACGCAAAATAAGCATGCGCGCGGCAGATTCTTTCATTTTCAAGAAAATTATGGAGTGGCTTATGAACAAAGAGTTCATCACAAAAAATTATCGTGAATTATCAGAAATACTCAACTGCATAAAGGTAGGAATCTATATTACAGACGAAGACGGTAATACCCTGTTGCTTAACGATGAATCCTGTAAAACAGGTACCCTGACTAGGGAAGAGGTTCTGGGCAAAAACATGAGGGATCTTGTGAAAATAGGTTATGTAGAGAATTCATCATCACTGAAAGCCATAGAAAGTGGAGTGGAAGAAAACCTCATTCAAAATCTGGGTGATGGCGGGAAAATTTATGTAACGGGGACACCGCTATACAGCGATGGTTCTATAAGTTTAGTAGTTTGTACGGAAAGAGATATTACTGAAACTTTAAATTTAAGAGATTTGCTGGAGGAAGAGAGCCAGAAAACAGAAAAACATAAAAAAGAAATTGAATACTTAAAAATGCAGAATATAAAAATGTGGGGCAATCTTATTGCTGTGGATGAGATTTCAAAAATAACTGCACAAAAGGCTTTGAGAATTGCAAAGCTTAATACCACAGTACTTCTAACAGGGGAGTCCGGCACAGGTAAGGAAGTATATGCAAATTTTATTTACCAGAATAGCACCCGTGTTGGGAAACCATTTATTAAGGTTAATTGTGCAGCTATTCCGGAAAACCTATTGGAATCCGAAATGTTTGGTTACGAAAAAGGCGCTTTTACAGGTGCAGATAAAAATGGCAAAACGGGACTATTTGAATTGGCAAACCATGGGACTATTTTCCTGGATGAAATCGGCGATATCTCTATTCATTTACAATCTAAACTATTACGTGTGCTTCAAGAAAAAGAGATCATGCGTGTCGGTGGTGAAAAAACAATAAGCTTAGATATCAGACTTATCGCTGCAACGAACAGAGATTTAGTAAGGGAAATTGAACAAGGTCGTTTTAGAGAGGATTTATTCTATCGAATAAATATTATACCAATAGAGCTAAAACCTTTGAGAGAGAAAAAAAAGGACATTAAAGCCCTCGGTAAATATTTTGTCGAAAGATTTAATATAGAGTATAAATTAAATAAAGTGATAACCGCAGATGCAATAGAAGCACTGCAAGGCTACGACTGGCCCGGAAACATAAGAGAACTGGAAAATGTGATCGAAAGGCTTATGATCAGCTTTGACGGGAATAAAATTAATAAATCCCAAGTGGAGACAGCGATCGGTGTAAAAATAAACAGTGATATAAATGATACGGATATTGAAGGTAAGTCTTTGGAAGAACTTATGGATAGCTTTGAGGGGAAAGTTTTAGCAAAAATGCTTGAGAAGTATAAGAAGCCATGCAGCGTAGCCAGGCAATTAAAAATGAACAAATCCACTTTGTCACGTAAATTGAAAAAACATGGGATCTAACCTGTTCAGGTAAGAAAATAATAGATGGTGTTTCATAAATGAAACACCATCTATTATTTTTGTTTCATTATTAAAACAAGCACAACGAAAAAGAATGGCGAAATGCAGAAGCGATGCCTTTTGTTTCATTATTGAAACAAAAGGCATCGAAATATACAGAATATTTTAAAAATAAAAACTGCTTACAACGTATCGATTGAATTTCAACCATAGTACGCCTTGGCATATTTCTTGCGATTATTGATAATATCGATATCGATCAAGACAGGAATTTTTGGCAGGAGGTGTAATTTTGAAAGTTCTAATTGTTGGTGCCGGAGGGCAAGGTGGTGCATGTGCATCGATACTATCAAAGCAAAGCTGCATTGATGAAATCAGATTGGTGGATTTAAAAGAAAGCATTGCCGGGGAGGTCGCTGACCATATCGGAAGCGCAAAAATTAAAACAGGTGCAGTAAATGCAACTGATCCGGATGATGTTGCAAGAGCAGCGAAAGGCGTAGACGTAGTAGTAGACATGGTGATGCCATGGATGGTGCCTTACGTAATGAAGGGTGCTTTAAAGGCAAAGGCAAACTATATAAATACAGCTTTTGACACTCCTTTCTGGGATGAATTTGTCGCAGGAACAAAGATTGAAGACCTTCCGCTTTGCAATGAATTCAAAGAAGCGGGCTTGACGGCACTTTTTGGATGCGGATTCGCTCCAGGCTGGACGAATGTATTGGCAAGAAGGCTCGCTAATAAGCTAGATACCGTAGAAAGCATTAAGATGAGAGTGGGAAAGGCAAACATTTTACCAAATCAAAACCCTTCTGACTGGGTACTGAGACCATGGAATCCGGGCTGGTCACCAAAGCAGGCGTTAATTGACTGTGCATCACCGACATACGCATTAGAAAACGGTAAATATGTTAAGTATCCACCGTTCGGCGGAATGGAAGAATGTATATTCCCTGATCCGGTCGGAAGGCTTCCTGTTACACATCACTCTCATGAAGAGATCTACAGCATGCCTTCAACATTCAAAGGTGTTAAGGATGTGGACTTTAAATACTATCTGATGATGCAGCCGGCAATTTTCTATACAATGGGACTTTGTTCACAGGAAGAGGTTGATGTCAATGGCGTTATGGTAAAGCCGATTGATGTAGTGACAGCATTGATACCAAAACCAAGCGGCAACATTTTTGTGGAATCAGATGAGAAACTTGCTGAAGCAGATAAGACCGCATTTATTGAGCTGATTGTCGAGGTAAGTGGGATTAAGGATGGAAAGAAAGTGACCTGGAGGGCGAACTGCCCAAAGATGAATGCACCAGGTCCGGAATTGAAGAAGATTTATGGCACAAATCTTGTTTATGTCGCATTGCCATTAGCTGTGGGGACAATGTTGATCAAGGAAACAGAGCTGGAAAATGGAATTATTTTTGCGGACCAGCTGGATCCGGAAAGGTTTATTCAAATGATGATGTCAACCGGTTACCCATACAAATGGACAGAAACTCAATATTAATAAATCAGTCATATGACGAATTCAGCAACAATAATATAGTTCATAATGAAAGGTAGGTAAAGACGTGAAAGTTATACAAATAGGTGCAGGGATGCAAGGCATCGCAACAGCATTGGATTTAGCGTGGAACAAGAATATTGAGAAGTTTACGCTGGCTGATTATGATTTAAAGAAAGCACAGCAGGTTGCAGATCTATGCAATAAAAAATATGGAGACAGAGTAAGCGCAGTAAAGTGCGATGTGACAGATTCTGATTCATTGGTACAGTTGATCAAGGGTTACGATGTAGTAATAAATGAAGTGAACTACTATTATAATTGTCAAATTATGGAGGCTTGTTTAAAAGCGCATGTAAACTATATCGATATCGGCGGACTGTATGTAGAAACAATTAAGCAAGTAAAATACGACAAGCAGTTTAAAGATGCAGGCCTTTTGGCAATCATCGGTATCGGCGGAACGCCAGGTGTTACAAACGTGTGTGCTGCATGGGCAGTTGATCAGTTAGACACAGTGGAATCAATCGACTTCTATTGTGGATGCGATGACTGGGGAAAATCAATTCGGACATTTGATGTAACTTATTCCATCGAAACAATTATGGATGAATTCTACATGAAACCGATTCAGTATTTGAATGGAGAGTATGTTGAAGTTGAACCTAGAAGCGGTTATGTTACGGTACAGTATCCTAAGCCAATTGGGGAACAGGGTGCTTATTATCTTATGCATTCTGAAACCGGATCGATTCCCGAATCCTTTAAAGCAAAGGGATTAAAGAACTGTACATACCGGATCGGATTCGCAGAACCGGTATTGGAAAAACTCCAGTTCCTACACGGTTTGGGATTTAGCAAAGGTGAAAAAATTAATGTAGACGGAGTAGAGTTTAAACCGGTAAGAGCATTAAAGACGCTGATGGAACTTCAGCCTGAGGATCCAAATGCAGAAATCAATGACTGTGATATTATCAAGACCGATGTATTAGGGACAAAGGATGGTAAGAAAGTACAATATACATTGGAGGCAATTTGCCGTCCAGTTAAAGAATGGCCTGAATTAATGGGGGCGCAGGTATATATTGGCGGAGCTCCGGCATGGACGGTAGAAATGATGAGAAAAGGCTTAATTACAGCAAAAGGCGCCCTTGCTCCAGAAAATTGTATTCCGGCAGTAGCGTTCTTTGAGGAAGCTGCAAAGAGAGAAATCTATATTCAGGCAACAAAGAAAATGTTGCTTGGCACAGATGACTGGGAAGCCGCAAAGAAAAAAGAATTAGTGGATCAGAGGTGAATAATATGAATATTGTTGTATTGGGTGCCGGACTACAAGGAAATATTGCGGTTACAGATTTATGTGACCAGGAATTGAGTCCGGGAAAAAAAGATATTACAATCGCTGACTACGATTTTACGAAAGTAAAAGATGTAGGCGATCGATTGGGAGTGAAAGCAGTACAGTGTGATGTAACGGATCATGAAAAACTAATTGCTACAATTACGGGTGCCGATGTTGTTATAAACTGTGTGCAGTATAACTGGAATGTGGACATTATGAAGGCTTGCCTGAAAGTTAAAGCTCATTACATTGATATGGGTGGACTTTTCCATGTGACAAGAAAACAGTTTGAGATGCATGATGATTTTGTCAAAGCAGGATTGACTGCTGTCTGCGGAATGGGGAGTACTCCCGGAACCATGAATGTGATGGCCGGTTATGGTGCAAGTAAACTTGATACAGTTAGAGAGGCGCATGCAATATGCGGCTGTGGAGACTTTACAAGAACAAATGCAGTAATTGGGATCCCGTATTCCTTACTTACTGTGATGGAAGAGCACACGATGGAACCGTGGATTTTGAAAGATGGTGAATTAATATCCGTACCGGCAGGCAGCGGCCAAGCCGGCGTCCACCCACCGGGCGTACGCCCCGGCGGCGTACCAGCGGCCGGCGGCCCAGCCCGCGTACGACCAGCCGGCGTACGCCCCGGCGGCGTACCAGCAGCCGGCGGCGTACGACCAGCCGGCGTACGACCCGGCGGCGTATCAGCAGCAGCCGGCGGCGCAGCCCGCGTACGACCAGCCGGCGTACGACCAGCCGGCGTACGACCCGGCGGCGTACCAGCAGCCGGCGGCGTACGACCAACCGGCATACCCCCCGCCCGCGGCGGCCCCGCAGCCGGCCGACGACCCGGCGCCCAACCACCCACCCCC
>CAZTEH010000163.1:0-5306 GCA_964612345.1 uncultured Oscillospiraceae bacterium
TTTAGAAATTAAAAAGAAGCTGCGCACTAACTTTTCATTTTAGTGCGACAGCCCCCTGTTTCCTTTAAAAATCTGTCAATTGATAACCCTTTAAATCTAATCGATCGCCCATGCGGCAAAAAAGCCTGCTCGTACGGTCTCACCGACTTGACCTACGGTTACGCAATCCCCTATCGATTTTGCGGTTGGATATTGATCACCAATACTATCCGCCAGCGATTTGCGCGGTACTGTCCCGAAGGATACGATCATAGTGTCCGCTTTCACTGTTTGCCGGTTGCCGGTGCTGTCTTCCGTCAACACTCCATCCTCCTGGAATTCGAGTACCTTTGTATTGGTAAGCTTGTTGACATTGTACTCATTCAATTTTTTCAAAAGAGCGATACGGTTGATAATCGCCGCATTCAGTGCAACATCACCCAGCATCTCGATGATCGTTACATTCTTTCCCTCCATTGCGATTTCCAGCGCCGAGTCGCATCCGGACAAACCGCCGCCTGCAATAACGACATTTTTACCGATTTCCCCATGGCGTTTGCTATGAGCATCCAATACTTCAATCACGTTTTTCCGGTCGATGCCCTTGATCGGTGGGATCAATGCGGTTGCGCCGACAGCGACGATGATCTCGTCTGCAGCTTTCAGCTCATCGGAGCCTGCCGTGATCTCTTTATTCAGATGGATGTCGACGTTAAGCTGCTGCACCTGCCGGATCAGATAGTCAAGGAAATTGCGCAGCTGGTTTTTAAATGGAGGCGTCGCCGCAAGCGCAAGCTGCCCGCCGAGTACTCCGCCTTTTTCGTAAAGTGATACATGATGTCCTTTTAACGCCGCAACCCTTGCCGCTTCCAGCCCTCCCGGTCCGCCGCCGATCACGGCCACTTTTTTGGGGTCAGCGGTTTTCATTACAGGGAATTCCTTTTCCTGCAGTGCCCGCGCATTTACGGAGCAGGATGGCCGCATTCCTGTAAAGGCTTTCATGATACAATATTCATTGCAGCGGATACACGGACGGATATCCTTTTCCTTCCCGTGGAGGATCTTGCCCGGCAATTCCGGATCCGCAATCAGTCCCCTTCCGATCATAAAATAATCCGCTTTCCCTTTTTCCAGAGCGTCTGCAGCAGTATCTGGAGTAATGTTGTTCGTTATTAAAATCGGTTTATCCGTATACTTCTTCAGCACTGCGGCGTCCTCCATGGAGGGTGCGTCACCGAGATATGAAGGAGGGAACATCCAATCCCATGTTTCGTAGGAGCCCGAGTCGATATCAAAGGCATCGATTTCCGACTTGTCGAAAATCTTGATCAGTTCGATGGTGTCTTCCACCATACGACCCAATTCGAAATGGTGCTGTGCAACAAAGCGGAAGAGAATGGGATAATCGGGCCCGACTGCGTTTCGTACTTCCTTTGCAATTTCCACAACGAACCGGGCCATGTTTTCGTAACTGCCGCCATATTGATCGGTCCTATGATTCATAGACTTCATCATAAACGAGTCGATCAGGTATCCGCCGTGAGCATGGATCTCCACACAGTCAAACCCGATTTCTTTGGACATACGTGCGGCTGTGCCATACGCTTTGATTGTGAAATCAATTTCTTCCTTCGTCATCTCATAAGACATTTGCGACGGGTCAAAAAATAGTGGCACAGCCGAAGCCGACGGTATTTTCCCCAGCGCCGGATTTCCGTTTCTGCCTGCCCCTGCAACCAGTTGATTGCATACCTTTGTACCATATCCCTTTACGCGATCAATCAATGGTCCCCAGCCTTTTTGCTGTTCCAAGGTACCTGCTATCTTTGCAAAGGCATAGTGTGGGTCAATGTCGGGTGAGATCGCCTGACCTTCCAGTATGATCATACCTACCCCGCCGCGAGCGCGTTCTTCATAATAGTTCAATTGCGCAGGAGAAAGCGTATAATCCTGATTCCACACAAATGTTGTCATGGGACACATAACGAACCGGTTCTTTAAAGGCATGTTTTTAATATAAGTTCTCTCAAAAAGTTTTGCGTATTTTGGGTTCATGTTGCACCTCCTGTATTTTATTTCTATACCGATTATATGCACAAGCACAAGGAAAGAACAGGTGCTCAAAACTAAAATATTATGGTATAATTTGTGACAGGATCACAAAGACCGTATGATTAAAAAAAGGAGCTAATAAATTATGTTGATGCTTTCCGAAATAACCGAATGGTTAGATAAAGATCACGGAATTACCGGAAGTTTTTCTCATAATTGCTTTATTGCCGGGGCACAAGTATATTCTGAGGAGAAGAAGGATTGTTCCGAAAATATTTTATATGTCACGGATGCCGGGTGTTGTGTTCCCGATCGCGATTCTGCGATTAATTTACTTCTGGTTTGTGATAATATTACCTGTCACAACTGCAGAAGCGGCCTGGTGATCTTGCACAGCGGGAAAGACGCGGATGCTATTTGCAGAGATATCAATGCGGAAATCAACGGTTGCGGGTTTATAGATCACGCATTGTCTAAATTGATGGATTTGGTAAAGAATGACGACTTTCTTGAACCTGTTATGGATTACCTTTATTTATTATATGGCAATCCCATCTCTTATTTTGATTATACACATACGGTGCTCACCTACCGGGAGGAGGGCCCGACGGGGATCTACATATGGGATCACTCCATGGAAAACCGCTATCTTGATCCGGGCATTGTCAACGACTGGTTTTTAAAAAGCGTACACTTCATGGTGGATACGAAACAAACCGACCATACCTTGTTCGACGGAAACGTGGATTACTATGCATGTCCTGTGATGCATCACGAAACGCTGTATGGCTTCATCTGCATTTTGGCGATTCACGGGCCGCTTCAGGAGCATGAGCTTACACTGCTGCAAAAAACGGCGAATCTGGTTGCCCTGGCGTATAACAGACTCTCACATGGCGCAGGCAACGGCGATTTCAGGGAAATTATCAAAGATGTATTGGATGATATAATCAAAGATGAGTTTGAATTGCAGGTTCGCATGGTGTCAAGAAACTGGCTTGCAAATAAGAGATATCAGTTGATCTCTATCGATTTGACAAATGCCAGCGAAGAATACACGCAATATGTGTTGGACGGCATAGACGGCATTTCAAGCAATATTAAAAAGCTCGTCTATCACCGTTCTGTATTGGTTTTGCTGGAGAATTCGTATAAAAAGGATGACGTACTTGCATATACAGAGAGATATGAGCTTTTGGCCGGCGTGAGTGACGTATTTGACCGCTTATTTGATATAAAAACACAGTTTGCCAAGTCGAGGCAGGCACTTTTTATTGGACGGATGCTTGGTCATAAGCAAAATATATTTTATTACAGCCAATACCGCTTTAACGATATGCTGTACGCTCTTCACTCGTCAATCCGCTGCAACGCCTATTATCATCCCATGGTTGGTGAACTTGAGACATACGATAAAAAGAATAAAACGGAGTTTATGAGAACACTCTTGGCCTATCTTGAAAACAGAAACAGCGTACATAAAGCAAGCGAAATTTTGCATCTTCATAAAAATACCGTGAATTACCGTATCCAAAGAATTAAGGATTTATTTGGTCTTGACTACAATAACGCCAATGATATGAATCATCTTTTCCTGTCTTTGAAAATCAAAGAATTGGATGATATTTTCCATGCATATCAATAGGTTCTCTTCATTTCAGTCGCTGATCGATCTGAAAAAAACCGTTCCATGGATCATTGCCATGGATCCTCGACAGCGCATCTGCCATGGTGACACCATCGGGAGCCACCGTGTCAAGCTCTTCCCATGTGATGGGCATGGAAACCCGCGCCCCGCTTCTCGCTCTTATAGAATAGGGCGCAATACTTGTGGCACCTCTGCCGTTACGGATCCAGTCGATGAAGATCTTGTTTTTCCGGTTCGCCTTTCTGACATTGCTTGTGTAGCGGTCAGGCCACTTCTGTTCCATAACCACGGCGATACGCCTGGCAAAATCATGAAACGTCTCCCAATCCGCAGTGAGTTTGAACGGTACGACCACATGATAGCCTTTGCCTCCGCTGGTTTTGAGAAACGTGGTAAGCGAAATCTGTTCAAGAATACTTTTTACGTCTCTCACACCCTGGCGCACCGTTTCAAGATCCATTCCCTCATCCGGATCCAAATCAAATACCATGATATCCGGCTTTTCCAGATCGTCGGCACGGCTTCCCCAGGTATGAAACTCCAGCGTACCCATCTGTGCTTCATAGATGAGTCCGGACGCATTCTCGATATAGAAATAATCTTCCGTTTCTCCTTTGCTGTTCGTGATCGGCATTGTAACGATTGCTTTGTTATCCGGGCCGGGATGCTTCTTAAAGAAACAGGACTGGGAGATTCCCTTCGGACAGCGTACAATGCTGAGAATTCTGTTGGACACATACGGCAGCATGCGCTCCGAAATCTGCGCGTAATACCGGACCACGTCCGCCTTTGTGATTTCAGGATTTTCAAACAGCACCTTGTCCGGGTTGGTGATCTTTATGCCCGAAATGGTGATGCTATTGCCGGTTGCCATCATTGGTTCCTCCCTTTCCTCTTCCGCAGTTTCTCTTTTGATATCTCTCGGATCCTTATCCGTCCGAAGGCCCTTAAAGCTGGCTTGTCTGAGCAGATTCTCCTCGGTCCATTCTGCAAATTTGATTTCCGCGACCAATTCCGGTTCAATCCATGTAATTACTTCGTTCTTCTTTGGCTCAGGAGCCTGTTTGAAAGGTGTCTCTTTCCTTTTTATACTTTGAAACTCTTCTTCGAGTTCTTTCATGCTGCGTGCGGTAAAGCCCGTTCCGGCACGTCCGGCAAAGACCAATTCCGCTCCTTCATAAATGCCAAGGAGAAGCGCGCTTACCCCGCTGGTTTTTTTATCCGTAAGGGTATATCCCCCGATGATAAATTCCTGCCGTTTATCGCATTTCAGTTTGATCCAGTCACCGTTTCTTGTTCCGCTGTAGACGGAATCCGCTTTTTTCCCTACGATCCCTTCCATATTTGATTGACAGGCTGCGAGGAAGCTTTCCGTTCCATTTCCTTCGACATGCTGGCTATAGTGAAGGTTTTTCGGCGCATCCTGCATCAGTGCTTTCAGCGTCTCTTTTCTGGCAATCAGGGGTTGACCTCTTAAGTCTGCGCCATCCAGCGCCAGGAGATCAAAGACGATATAGGTAAGGGTTTTTCCCTTGGGATTTCTCGTATAGTTTTGCAGCGCCTGGAAATCCGTCCTGCCTTCCGCATCGGTGATTACCATTTCCCCGTCCAGGATCATCGCCCTTCC
>CAZTEH010000164.1:0-1948 GCA_964612345.1 uncultured Oscillospiraceae bacterium
TTCCAGAGAATCATACCTTACGCTTTCCCGGTGCCATGCGGTACTGATGAGAAGCGGAAACAACCCCAAATTAGTCAGAGAGTTGGAAGACTGGTTAGATGAAAACCTTGAGAACATCGAAGACGAGAAACAAGAACCGGAGAACATATCCAGCATTTTAGAACGGTGCGCCTCAGAACTTATAAGAATCAAGGGCAAGGGCGATCAAATCATAGTACCGCTACAGAAGCACGTTGTAGTACTTTACCCGTCAGAAATACAGAAACTACTATCCACAGATATGGGCCTTTATACGAAAGCTGTAAAACGTGGGAAATCCGAGAAGAGATACCAGGCCAACGAAAATAGAATGAACCGTTGTAACCAAGAAAAAGAGGGCTTATAGGCCATTTTATAAAAGAGTTATGAGAAATTAAAGTGAAGGGATGGTAATTATGAATTTAACAGTGATCGAAAATGACAGACCCAACGTTAACAAACAAGCCTTATATTACAAGGCATATGAAAAGGTTCTGGACGGATACCGGAACAATCCTTCCCAGGACATAAAGTCAGCAATAAAAAAGCTGATATTTTATGGAGTACAAGCGGTAAACGGTATGGAAAAGCCAAATGTTCTGGATATTGAACTAATAGAATACCGGTTTCAGTTTGCCGATATTGTGAAAGACCTTATGTCAACCTTAACCCCTGGCGAATTTATGAATCTCTTCCCGGTTACCAAAACATACGATGGTGACCGATGGGAAGCAAAAGATTATTTCAGCGCAATGACCTATATCAAAGGGCTGGATCAAAGCGAACCGATAGGGGCCGAAATAATGGATTTCCTTTGGGAATACCACAATCCTGATACAAGAATGTTTTTAGTGCATTTAATGAGCTTTACAAGCGACCTAGCCCAATTAAAGGGAATGCCCAGTATAGCAGAAACACGGCTGGCGGAAAACGGGATCGAAACTTATACCATACACACAGACAATGAGGGAAAGAAATTTATGATTGATTCACATGGAAGGCCGACGAGGGCTAAACCCAGCTTCCCTAAATATTTACGAGTGGTACAGTGAATATTCCTATATCAGCAACTATCTGTGGTTACTATGTTGCTTTCCGTAGTACCTACAGTTTATATAAGGGCTGTACGACGTGGCAAGCCGGAGCGGCGATACCAAACCAACGAAAACAGAAACAATCGTTATAATAAATAAAAATAAAAGAAAGAGGTACAAAAATGTTAAAAGATAAGATTATAAATTTAATGACCAGTGAGGGAGTCGGCACAAGGGATATTGAAAAAGCATTACAGGAAATCAAACTTGAATCAACTCAATTTGCTGACCTTCCGAGAGATGAACAGATCGATTATTTTATCGGACGGCTAAGCGCCAGCGACTATGAGGCTGAAATTGCAGATATGCTATGCACGTGCACGGCTTATAACGACAAGACATTTGAAATGATAGCAAATAATCCAGCATATCAGAAATACTGTGAGCACGACAGCATCTCACTAAAGGGGTTGTTAAATGGCGGTATTTTAAGTGCAGACGATCCTTTCGAAGAACAAGACGTTTGGGATCTGATTTTTGATGTGTTGGGAATCAATATGATTTTTAAATGCTTTGATGATGATCAATTCAGATGGTATTACCTTGAAAAAATAATCAGAATCACCACATGCAATGAAAAAGAATTAAGAAAAGCCGCAGATGAGATTTTGAAAGAGGCAGAGATTGAATACGGTGTAAAAGAATAATTTTGGAATGAAAATCTAGGGGGGGTGCCTATTCAGCGTAAAACCAAGCAAGTATTAATCCTCTTGTTAGGCTTCCCCCCTTTATATGGGGTTGGTGTAGCTACCCCCGGTTGAAATTGACATAAGAAAGGAGATGAATGGATGGAAGGATCGGAAAAGAAGGTCAGATTTATTGAAATGCGGGCAGAA
>CAZTEH010000164.1:1958-5153 GCA_964612345.1 uncultured Oscillospiraceae bacterium
GGCAGAAGGACTAGCATTCCGGGACATAAGTAAAGAACTTGATATCTCAAGGGGTACTTGTGGGAAATGGAACGCAGAACTGAAGGATCAAATTGCTGAGTTGAAAAAAGATAAGCTCTTAGAACTGTATAATACCTATTTTATGACGAAGGAAGCTCGGATAAAACAATTGGGTGATACATTAAAAAAGGTCGATAAGGCTCTGGACAGTAAGGATTTCAGTGAGGTACCAGCTGACAAACTACTTGATTATAAAATCAAGTATATCACGGAGCTCAAAGACGAATACATAGATTTAGGCACTGACAAAAATATGCAGGAAATGGACGCTAACAGTATTTTAAGAGAGTTTTCAGGGCTTCTTGAACGGGTGAGAGACGGCAATATCACAAAGGATCAGGCAAATAAAGAGGTTACGATTTTAGGCAGCATGTTAAAGGCCTATGAAGCGACTACTCTTGAAAAGAAACTTGATGAACTAAAAACATTATTAAATAAAAAATAGGAGAAAAGGGTGAGAAAAAATGAAAGAATCAAACATTACGAGTGCATTGGTAAAAACCAAAATGAGCGGATATGAAGTCGGGAGGCTAATGATTCAAGGCTTCTTATATGATTTAAAGCAGTTATACGGAGGTTCAAAGGATATAAAGGACTTGCTTACTCCTCAGGAGGTTCAACATATCCAGGACCAACTGACCGATAGCCAGGATATGAAAATTTATAATTTGTGCCGGAGGTTATGGGAGTATCTGGAACACGCTTCAAGTATGGCAACGATAACCAAGAAAGAAATCGATATCGTTGCATTAAAGCTATATATTTTAATTTCCGGTGAAATGAAAGCCGATAGTATGCGGCGGAGTTTGTCTTCATTCTATGAGAATAAAGAAATTAATATATCCGTTCAACGCTTGGAATCGATTCTGGGCCTGGTTAACATTGAACACGCTGATTCAAAAGATGTGATGGTTCTTGATTTGTTCGATGAGATTATTGACCTCTTAAAGCAATGGCTTATTTTTCAGGAAGTCTTTAATCTGATATCTGAAAGGATGGAACTGCCGGATCTAGTGATTTTAGTCAATGAAAACCCAATGAGTAAGGTTGCCCTTGTAAATGCGCTTATTAAAGATTTGCAGTTTCTACACCCGAAAAACGATGTAAGTAAAGCCTTATTTAATAGGGGTATAGGGCATATATGTGGAGACGATGAAGTACCTGAGAATGCTGATGTTATAGAAATCGAGAAGTTGAAACCTGTGGCCGAGGGGATCAATGCCGCGCGAGAAGCCATGAAGGACTTAACCTATTTCAAGAGTAATTGGGGAATACATTCCATCCTAGGACTGGAGGCTAATATTGAGTAAGTTATTTTTACAATCAGAAATTATGGCTGCTAACAGCGAGAAGACATTGAGGGAGGGGCCGAATAGATGGGACATACACCAAAAGTAGTCTTAGCAAGAATCAACACCGAGCATAGCAGTAGCAAGGCAAAACGTATATTGAATGGCGCAGAGTTGCAGCTCGGACTATGGAACCGCAAAACAAACTATGATATTTACAACTGGGATTCAGACCTCCACGGAACGATTATGGAGCTTATGTTTTGGGCCGAAGTTGAGGCAGGGTTAAAATCCGAAAATGACAGGGAAGATTTTATTGAATGCTGGAATAATGGAGAATGGGATCCAAAAGTATCTTGTGTCTTTATGCCAAGTGAAGTTGAAGTAATTAAGGTGATTAGCGAAGAAAAAGACGATTCGCTTCTGGAGCCAATTTTATATAATATTCATCTTTACCAGGGTTCCAAACTGAAAAACTAAAGGTTGGGCTAACGAATATACGATAGCGGCTGCTAACAGTGAAAAAACAGCGGGGAGGTGATCTAAATGTAAATGACCTAAATGTTAAATCTTGACATTGGGTATAATAAGCATATTATGAAAGTGAGGTGAGAAACATGAAACGGTTAAAACTTATAGCCTTAATAGTAGTCTTATTTACTACTGTGTCATATGGTGCGGTATCGTCGTATAACTGCGCTTCCGCCGACTATCCGGTACTTGTCAATGGACAAGCAATGACGTTTACCGATGTGCCGCCGATGAACTACAACGGGCGAACAATGTTGCCGCTCAGATCGATTTCTGAGGCCGTAGGCGTACCTATCAATTGGAACAACGCCACAAAGAGCGTAGAGATCAACACAGTAGATGTGGACAAGCTGAAAGGAGCTTGCACCATGCTGATAGCAAGTAACGGTGAGACTTATCAGCAGGGAAGCGGGGTTTACGTGAATTGGGACCAAGTGCTTACGTCATACCATATTGTCGATGAGGGCAGAACGCAAGCCAGAACAGCCGTTGATAAGAATGATTTGAATGAAATGACCGTCATCACATCGGCCCCGGCGATAGATACGGCAATACTAAAGCCGAGCATTGAAAGGAAGCCTGTCAAAATCGGGGATTCTGATGATGCAAAGGCGGGCGATAGAGTTATTCTTATTTGTTGGCCCGATGGAAAAGAGACCATACTACAAACTGAAATAAAGGACACGAGCGGCAGAATAACCATAGATGCCGAATTAAAAAGTGGAGCAAGCGGCGGAGCATTGTTTTCACTTGACGGTTCGTTACTAGGAATGCTGACTTCTGGTAATGATGGATTAAGAGAATGCTACGTAATACCGATAAATAGCATTCGCAAAGCGATTTAAGGTTAATAATTTTTAGAAGAGCCAAAACAAGGCTCTTTTTTATTGCTATCATAGAGAACGTAGGTTCTCTTTTTGAAAGGAGACATAACATGGCAACAGGACAGATGAACGGATTACCGTATTCATATAAGCCCAAATACACAGCACCCGCAGCTTCAGCTAAGAAAACGGGGCAACAAAACGGACTTCCGTATTCATACACTCCACCCCAAACGCCCAAAACAGGGACAACAACGCCGAAACCGTCGGCAACCCCAAAGACGATTACACCAGAGGTCCCGAAGTCAACTGTCGTTGAACAGGAGCGTCCCGACTGGATCCCGGACGGACCCAGCGGATATTCCGGCGGCGGCGGTTCTACCTACAATGACCAGCTAGGCACGATAGACGATTACGCCGAAAAGCTAAAAAACGATAGACTCTCAAGCCTCCGTTCAGCATACGACACCCAAGAGGCGGGACTTTATGCG
>CAZTEH010000165.1:0-4971 GCA_964612345.1 uncultured Oscillospiraceae bacterium
CCCTGCGGGGTGTCCTCCAGCGTGATCCCTCTTGCTTTCAGAAGGTCTCGGATTTCGTCCGACCGGGCAAAATTCTTTGCTTTTCTGGCCTCCTGCCGCTCGTCTACCAGCTTCTGAATCTCATCGTCAATTCCGCTGCCTTCATCTGCTTTTTCCCTTAAAAGTCCCAGAACTCCCGTCAGTTCGTCTAATAACGATAGGCAATTTTCGGCAAATTCCTTCGTTGCGCCGTCCTTCGTTACGGTATTGATATCTTTGATGAGTTCAAAAATAGCGCTGATGGCATCTGCTGTATTCAAATCATCATCCATGGCGGCGATAAATTTATCTCTGAACTTTGAAAGCATTTCAAAGGTCTTTGCTTCCTCATCCGAAATAACATCGGCACCGTTTTCCGCCAGATGCTTCAGATTATTTTTCGCATTCTGCATTCTTGCCAGAGAATTCTTTGCTTGTTCCATCAGCTCTTTGCTGAAGTTGATAGGGCTTCTGTAATGTCCCGACAGAAGGAAGAAACGGATCACTTCGCCGTCATAATCCTTCAGAATATCGCGAACGGTAAAGAAATTACCCTTGGACTTTGACATTTTTTCATTGTCAATGGTGATATAGCCGTTATGCATCCAGTAGTTCGCAAACGGTTTTCCTGTTTGTGCTTCCGTTTGAGCGATTTCATTTTCATGATGCGGGAAGGTCAGATCCTGCCCACCTGCATGGATATCGATGGTTTCGCCCAAGTATTTTGTGGACATCACCGAACATTCGATGTGCCATCCCGGTCTTCCCAATCCCCATGGAGACTGCCAGGCCAACTCGTCATCCACCTTCTGTGCCTTCCAGAGAGCAAAATCCAGCGGATCCTGCTTCTTCTCCTCAACCTCGATTCGTGCTCCTGATTCCAGATCCTCAATATTCTGCTTGGAAAGTTTGCCATAGTCTTCGAATTTTCTGGTGCTGTAATAAACATCACCGTCAGCTTCGTAGGCATAACCCTTGTCAATAAGGCCCTGGACGAATGCGATGATCTCATTCATGTTTTCTGTTACTTTCGGATGAACCGATGCCTTTTCCACATTGAGGGCTTTGGCGTCTTTATAATATTCATCGATATACTTTTCACTGATTTCTCCTGCAGTCACGCCCTCTTCTCTGGCTTTATTGATGATCTTATCGTCAACGTCAGTAAAGTTCTGAACGAACTTGACGGTTTTTCCGCGGTACGTGAGATATTTTCTCAACGTGTCAAAAACGACGAAAGGTCTTGCATTTCCGATATGGAAATAGTTGTATACCGTTGGACCGCATACATAAATCTTTAATTCATTTTCATCGATTGGAATAAACTCTTCTTTTTTTCTGGTTAATGTGTTATATATTTTCATTCTGCTTCCTTTCTCCCCGTATCCTTTCGAGTGTTTTCAAGAATAAGTGTCTCCTTTGCATCGACCTCTCTCAGCTTGTTCTCAAGCATAACGATACGTCTGCGCAGGCATTCCAATTCTACCGCGATAGGATCCGGCATATCCGTCTGATTCAGATCTTCTGTCTTCTTATTTCCCCTTCGCACGATCTTACCCGGGATGCCAACGACGGTACAATTCGGAGGCACTTCTTCCAGAACAACTGCCCCGGCACCTATCTTTGAATGGTCTCCCACCTTGAACGGCCCGAGAACTTTCGCGCCGGAGCTGATCACAACATTGTTTCCGATGGTCGGATGTCTTTTCCCCGTATCTTTTCCGGTTCCTCCCAAAGTAACTGCCTGATAAATGGTCACATCGTTGCCGATTTCTGCAGTTTCACCGATTACCACCGCCATACCGTGGTCGATAAAGCACCTCTGTCCGATGGTTGCTCCGGGATGGATCTCTATCCCGGTAAAAAATCTTGCCCATTGTGAAATCAGTCTGGCAATGAGTTTCAAATTATGCAGATACAGCCAGTGGGCAGGCTTATGTAGAATCAAAGCCCAAATCCCCGGATAGCAGAGCAAAACCTCGAAACCATTTCTCGCTGCAGGATCACGGCACAAAACTGCTTTGATATCTTCGTTTATATCGTTGAAAAACGCCATAAAAGCATCTCCTTTTGATTTATATTACCCATCTATTATACAAAATAACAGGGCAGGTTATTATACCTGCCCTAGAATTATACTCTATTTTTCCTATAGAATCAAAAGGTTTTATAACGCATACGTAGAAAATTATCGGCTGTAGATAATTTTCTTACATCTGTGCGTTTCAACGAGGCGGGGGATATGAATCGCCTCGTTATAAATAATTCATCGGATTCTGAGGAACTCCGTTTTTCCTTACCTCAAAGTGCAAATGATATCCTGTGGCTCTACCCGTGATTCCGACCGTTGCAATCACTTCACCTTTGCTGATTACCTGGCCTACGGAAACGCTCATGGTATCGCAGTGCGCATACCAGGTTTCAAGACCGTTCCCATGGCTCAGTTTAACGATATTTCCATAAGAACCGGAATAGCTTGCGTAAGTGACGACTCCATCATCGGATGCCTTAATCGGTGTTCCTTTCGGATTTCTCAAGTCCACACCGGTATGTCTTCCTCCTCCTCTGGAACCAAAGGCTGAAGAGATTTCAATCCGCCCGACCGGACTGGAGAAGGATCCACTGCCGGAAAATGTAGCGATAGACTTTGTCCCTTTTAAGGCTATCTGGTCCTGCGGTTCTGCCGTTACTACGCTATCCATCTGAGTGGAGGCAACGACGATGCCGTTCTCTTTGGTGAGCTCGGTTCTGACTTCCTTCGTTCCGTAGATTCCGGCAGTCTTTACTTTCACTTCACCTTTATATAATGTGTTTGTACTTTCGTACTCCGTCTTAAAATCAATCTTTTCGGTGGCTGCAACGATTTCCTTGGTCAGGACCGTAACGTACGGTTTTACCTGGAATAAATTGAGCTGCTGTCCGATCTTCAGTGTATCCGGTTCAAATCCCGGGTTGGCGGCGGCCAGCTCCTCAGGAGTCATGCCGTTTAAAATAGCAATATCCCATAACGTATCTCCGTCCTGTACTGTATATACCTTCGGTTCTTTTGTTCCGGTAATGATCAGATTCGCCGCATCATCGGGCTTCATAATGTCAGCTACGCTCATGGCCGACTGTGTGACGATGACGCTTTCCTTAAAGCCTGCATTGACGATCTGGGAGCCTGCCGTCAGATAATGATTTTTTACACCGTCCAGAATGCTGTTTGCATCCGCTTCCGTAGAAGCTGCAACCACGTTGGAGCCGTTGATATTAACTGCCCATACATTGGCTTTGCAAAGATTGGCCGACAGAATCAATTCTTTTAATTGGCTGTCGGTCAGGAAGGTAACTTTCTTCGCCTTCACATCCGTAGCTTCCCAGGCGATGGCCTTGTCATCCACGATGATCTCCACTCCGTTGGCTTTCTTTGAAAGATCTGTTGTGATCTCTTCGATTACCTGTGGAATCATTTCCGTATCGGCGAGATAACCGGCATCTTGACCTGCGATGGTCAGCTTATAAACATCCGGGCCCATATTCAGAAATAATGCGGTACTGATAACCACTGCGCCAAGAACACCAGCGGTCATTCCTATTTTTGCATTTCTGCTTAATTTGCTCAGTTTTTCTATTCTAAAATCAGTTATTAGGGTTTTAAATGCACCGGCAGCTTTTGCTGTATTCGCTTCGATGATTAATTGAAATCTATTTATGAAATCCTTGCCGGATTCTCCATTAAAACTATCTTTTAAACTCATATTTATTCCTCTCCTATATGATAACGATTCTTATAATCAAACCTCCTTGTACATTTTTTTGTAAACCGTAAATATGTAGCTCATAGCATACCCTGATTTATTATATGTATATATCACCGGTTTTATGACCTAGAGAAATATTACAATATTGTTACAAGAAAGTCAATGCAAACAAAGTAAACTTCACAAACTTTTCACAGCAAAAAACCGCAACAATGTTTATATTTCAACATTAGTAGCGGTTTTCCTTTTATTTCCCCAAAAGACTAGCTTGCTTCGAGCGATAATTACTTTGCGGTTGGAAAATTTATGAAATAAGTCTGGGTGCAACGGAGAATATTACTCCGCCTCCTCCATAACAATCTTCTTCATCATCTGTTTTTCCTTCGGCTTATCCCTGAAATCTCTGCTTGCGCTAACGATCTTGTCTACTGCTTCAATTCCCTCTATGACCTTTCCGAAAGCGGCATATTGCCCATCCAGATGAGGCGATTTTGCAGCCATGACGAAAAATTGGGAGCCGGCGGAATCGGGATGCGCGGACCTCGCCATGGACAGCACGCCGCGGTCATGCGACAAATTATTTTCAAAGCCGTTTGTTGAGAATTCTCCTTTAATACTATGTCCCGGTCCGCCTGTACCGGTACCGGTCGGATCGCCTCCCTGGATCATAAATCCCGGGATGACTCTGTGGAAAATTGTGCCGTCATAGAACCCCTTCTCCACCAATTCAATAAAATTCTTTACTGTCTCCGGTGCGATTTCCGGATACAGCTCCGCACGCATCACGTCTCCGTTTTCCATTTCAATTCGAACGATTTTCATATGCTCCTCCTTTTTTTATTTGCCGACAATTTAAAATTGGGCAAGCTGTTATTAGTATTTCACATTTAAATGTATTTAAGCATTATATCATGTAACATGGCTCTGTAAACATGATGCAATGATTCCTACCTTGCGACAACGTCGCATTCAATGGTGGAATCATTATAGCATGGAATGAGTCATTTTTTAATAGACATTCACTTCTCTTGGTATAATAATCATTCAATTAATTAGAATACCTATTATAGAATAACAGAAAGGAGAATTGAAAATGGATCACAACTCAAGCATAGGCTGTTCTGTGGCAGAATGTAAATTCCACTGTAAAGACGATAATTACTGCGTCCTCGAGAAAATTGAGGTTGTTAAGCACTCTCAAAAGGCGGAT
>CAZTEH010000166.1:0-4926 GCA_964612345.1 uncultured Oscillospiraceae bacterium
AACCGTTGCAAAAGGTGAAATTCAGGTTGGAGAACAGGTCACCGCGCAAGTATCCGTTCCCGACAGAAACAACACAGCCAGAAATCACACGGCGACTCATATCCTCCACAAGGCATTGAGAGAAGTGGTCGGCAATCACGTAGAACAGGCAGGTTCCAACGTTACCTCCGATGGTTTAAGATTTGACTTCACGCATTTTGAAGCGATATCAAAAGAGGATCTTCAGAAGGTTGAAGCCATCGTCAATGATAAAATCAATTACTTCATGCCTGTGAAAACGGAAGTCATGTCCATTCAAGATGCCATGGATACCGGAGCAACCGCCCTTTTCGGCGAGAAATACGGAGATACGGTCCGCGTCGTATCCGTTGGCGATTACAGTACCGAGCTCTGCGGAGGAACCCATATTTCCAATTCCGGACAAATCGGAGCCTTCCGCATTCTCAGCGAAAACGGAGTCGCTGCAGGAGTCAGAAGGATCGAAGCAATCACTGGAGCAGGACTGTATAAGAAGCTGAGAACAGAAGAAGACTTGATTCACTCTGCTGCGGAAGCATTAAAAACTAATGTTTCCGGTCTGCTGAACAGAATTACGACGATAAGCGACGAATTGAAAACCAGCAAAAAAGAACTGGAAGAGCTGAAAAAGCAGTCTATGAATTCAGGTCTTGATGATATGATTGCCAATGCAAAGGTGATCAATGGGGTCCGGTTGATTACAAATTCCTTCAAGGATTTCGACATCAATGATCTCAGAAATCTATCCGACGGGATCAAAGCGGAAAACAAGAGCGTGATCATTGTATTTGCAACAGAAAACCATGAAAAAGTAACCTTTATGGTCTCCGTATCCGACGATCTGCTGGATAAGGGATATCATGCAGGCAATCTGATCAAACAGATTGCAGCGGCAGCCGGCGGCGGCGGCGGCGGGAAAGCCGATATGGCCCAGGCAGGAGCAAAAGATCCTTCGAAAATCAAGGATGCTTTGGATTTGGCAGCAACGTTAATTTAATATGAGTTTGACGAACAAACTCCATAATTATATCTAGTTTGTTCATCATTTCACTAATTATTGTTACAACAATATTAAAAATTACAAAACTCCTTGTTTAAGATACGGTGCATTTGTTATAATAACCTAAAGAAAGAAGGTGAGCAGTATGGACAGAAATACGATTTTATTTAATAGCCCGGAAAAGGGAGAGCAACAAACAACGGAAGAGATTTTAAGAACTGTTTATAATGCTTTAGAAGAGAAAGGCTATAATGCAATCGACCAGATGGTAGGGTACATTCTGTCTGGTGACCCTTCTTATATAACCGGACATAATAATGCTAGAAATATTATCAGGCATATTGAAAGAGACGACCTTGTAGAAGAGTTACTCAGAGCATTTCTAAAAAAATAGAGAAAGTGAAGCGGGCTTGTAGTCCGCTTTCTTTTTTGCAGTTGAAAGGGAAGATGATACAAAAGATGAAGATTATAGCATTGGACGTTGGGGATAAAACCATCGGAGTAGCGCTCAGCGACGACCTGCTGTTTACCGGGCAAGGGCTGATGACCATCCAGCGAGTCGGCGCCCGCAAGGATGCCGGAAAAGTCATGGATCTTATTAAGGAATACAAATGTGATACCGTGGTCATCGGACTGCCGAAAAATCTGAACGGTACCGATAGCATACAAACAGAAAAAGTTTATGAGTTCAAAGCCTTGCTGGAAAACAAAATGAAAAGCTCCGGAATGAGTGAAATCGAAATCATTTTCCAGGATGAACGGTTTACGACACTGATTGCAGAAAAGGTTTTGATTGAAGCGGATGTCAGCCGAAAAAAAAGGAAAGAAGTCATCGACAAGCAGGCTGCCGTTATCATTCTTCAGGGATACCTGGATCGGTTGAGATTTATAAAAGATAAAAAAGAGAAAGAAGATATAGAGGAAGAAAAATAGCCGGGTGAAATCGTCACCCGGTTTTTGTTTCAATTACTTTTCGAGATACGAATTCATGGATTCAAAAGCTGATTCACATGATCAATTTCCCGTTGTCTCTTTATTATAGGAGTCCGGTCTGTTTGATAAACCGTCAAGTTTTCTTCGAAAGTAGGCAAATCTGTCTTTTGATATAAAATTCCCAGCGGGTAGCGATCCGTCTGCAGCGCTTTTTCCATGGCAGGCAAGAGCTGGCTTGTATCGTAATTTTCCTCTAAATAGTAGGTATGCTCCCGGTACCAGGCAAAATTGTTGATTTTATTAAAAGAGACACAAGGCTGGAAAATGTCAATCAGTGCATAACCTTTATGCTGAATGCCTTTTTTGATAATTTCCTTTGTTTGCTCGATATCTCCGGAGAAAGCACGCGCTACAAAAGTGGCTCCCAGTGAAAGTGCTGTTGCCAGCGGATTGAATGGGGTATTCGTCACGCCATTGATTTGAACAGGTGTGATGAACTGCTTCTGGCTCGTAGGGGAAGCCTGACCTTTTGTTAAGCCGTACACCATATTATTATGAACAAGATGGGTGATGTCAGGATTTCTGCGGATATTATGAAGGAAATGGTTTCCGCCTTCTCCATACATATCTCCGTCGCCACCTTCTGCTATAACGGTCAAATCCGGATTGCATGCCTTGATTGCAACTGCCGGCGGAAGGGCACGGCCATGCAGTCCGTTGAAATAATTTGTTTCCAAATACTGAGGCATTTTGGCAGCCTGGCCGATGCCGGAAGCAATGACAAGTTCACTTGGTTTGATGGAAAGCTCCTGCAGTGCCTGTATCAATGCAGTCCGAATGCTAAAGTTTCCGCAGCCCGGGCACCATGCAATATCAAGATTGGGGTCCATTTCAAAATCTTTCATGCTTCCAATACCTCCTGTAATTTCTGTTCGATTTCTTCAATAGAAAAAGGTTCTCCGCTGTATTTCAAAATACTGTGATCCACATGGATATCCAATTCTGTCTTCAATAATCGAGCGAACTGTGCGGTCGCATTATTCTCAACGACTGTAATTGATTTGGCCTGTTTGAAATACGGGATCAAATTTTCATGTAAAGGGAACACCTGTTTGATGTTTAAAAATGAGGTATCATTTCTGCCGCTGGTCTCGATAAATTCCTGCAGAACGCCATAAGTGGATCCCCAGCCAACAACCAGATGGGTAAAATTCTCAGGGCCGATCAATTCTGCAGCTTCCTGCTCGGAAAGAAGCAAATCACGTTTTTTTAGTCTCTTCTGATTCATCTCATTTCTCATAGAATAGTCTTCGGTAATCATACCAGATTCGTCATGTTCGTCACTGTCGACTTTCACAAATCCCAGACCGAAACCGGGAATACCTCTTGGGGAAATCCCTGATTCGTTCAAAGCGTATCTTCGATAATCCGGTTTTGTTTCAGCAATAAAACTCTGTAAGTACGTGTCGTCGAGGATCAATGGCTCCATTTGCCCGATGGAATCCAGCAAAAACTGGTCAGTCAGAATAAAAACGGGTACTTGATATTTATCTGCGAGATAAAAAGCCTTTTGGGTCAACCGGACCGCATCTTCCAGATTCCCTGGAGCAAGTACTATTTTAGGGAATTCTCCATGGCCGGAATATACGGCTAGATTTAAATCTGCCTGTTCTGTACGCGTCGGAAGTCCGGTTCCGGGTCCGGGTCTTTGAGCCAAATGTATAACGCAAGGTGTTTCCGTAATACCGGAAAGGCTGATTGCTTCCTGCATGAGATCAAATCCTCCACCGGAAGTAGTGACGAGACCTCTTGCTCCTGCGTACCAAGCGCCGATTGCCATATTCGCTGCAGCAATTTCATCTTCTGCCTGCTCAGCCACAATATCAAAATCCTTTGATTGATTTACAAGATAGATCAGAACACCGGTGGAAGGGGACATGGGGTATGATGAAATAAAATTACATCCTCCGGCAAGAGCGCCGATCCCCACAGCAGTGTTTCCGTCGATGGTTTTATATTTCTTGGATAACGAAGCGGTTCTCAGCTGTTTGGGAACGGAAAAAGAAGCTCCTTTCCGATAGCCGACTTCAAAAGCATTCAGGTTGTCGGCAATGATCTTGTCTGTTTTACTTTTAAATCTATTTTCGATCAGGGATTTACAGGAATTCTGATCCAATTTCAGAAGTCTTGCAATGAAACCGAATAAGACGACACTAAGGAACATGGCGCCACCCGATTCCTTTGCTGCTTCTTGCAAGCCCAATTCTTTTTCACCCCAAATAACCGTCTGATCATTCAAGCGATCTGTTAAACGATACAAGGAATTATCATTTAATAAAAAGAGAAGATCAATCGTATGCTGAAAAGCATGGACGGGTTCGTCTGAAATTCTGATTTCAACCGTGTTGTTTCCGCCACGAACTCTGCTCATGACATCTTTTACCGAAAAAACATGATAAGACATAGAAGCGGCGGCAACCAGCAGTTCTTCTATGGTCTGCAACCCTTGCCCGGCTTCTCCCGAAAGGACAATCGATAATGAATTTCTCATGAAAGGCCTCCTGTCATCATTATTATTAAAATAATAATACCCATATTTGACTCCGTCAATAATCAATGGTAATTATTTCTATGAAAATTGATAAAAGAGGGGGTTAAGTCAGCTCGTGATTATTCGATAAACATTGCCGAAAGATAAGCGTAGCTTTGATAATTAATATTCCATCTTGATTATATGATATATGTTGAATTATGGAAATCTCATGAAGCAGATGAAAAAGAAGAATAATACAGTATTAAGAATCAATTTCAAACAATGTTTTAATTATGTTATAAGATGATAGAATCGTTGAAATAGGGGATTTCGCTAGATGTATCTATTCCTAAAATCATAATTTAGGGAATAGTTAATACGGAACAAAATAACCATAAGAATAGCAATTGTCAGAAACAATGTAAACCTGAACCTGGACTTG
>CAZTEH010000167.1:0-4743 GCA_964612345.1 uncultured Oscillospiraceae bacterium
ACGATATCGTCGTTTTTGAAAACAGACTTCCGAGAGGTGTCGATTCATTACCATATTCAACTGCGATCTTCATAAATCTTTCGACTTTCTTCGGAGAGTGACCGGTGTTTTCCTCTATAAACGTGTACCATCCACCGTGCGGGATCAGTTCCTTAAGCTCGGTATAGCACTTTCCAATTCTTATGGCTCCGAACATGGCCGTTGTCTCCACATGCTCAATCGTTGCCTTGACCTCTGCGATGATTGTTTCTTTTGTTCTATAATCTGCATTAATGATGTTATTTTCCACTCTCTGACTTTCCTCTTCTTTCTCTGAATTTCCAAATATATAACTTTCCCGCTCAGCTTGTGCCGGTATTCCAAATTCTTCACATGCCTTCTGATCGGCTAGGATGCTGATGCTTTTCTTATTACACCAGGCATTCTTTTCATCAAAATTACAACATTTTCCGTGTTGCTTTGTTCCGTCTTTCATCTTTCATATCCTCCTATTCTTCAGTTGAGATAGGACCACCTATGAAATAAATGGTTCCATTTCGATTCAATACATCGATGGCATTGATTTTTCCATCCGGTGTCGTCAGTACGCTTTTATCAAGAATTGCCCAATATCGCGTCTCTCCCTCAGTGACAAGAACTGGCTCCTTTTGTATGAGGTGCAAGAACTCCTCCTTGACCGGATACATTGCTTTAATCCTGTTCATTATTACTTCAGTTGAATGTTTCGACATTTCACTTTCTCCTTACTAACCTGCGACTCTCTGCTTAACATTAGGAGAAGCCGCATTCATCTGTGATATCTTTCTAATGTACTTATTTACGAAATCCTCGACTTCTTTCGTTTTACTGCAGTTCGATTTTCCTCTGCACTGCAGGATCTCCTTCTTTTCGGGATCAAACTCGATCGTATAATATGATGTGTCCGGTTCGGATACTTTGCGTAGAAATAAAATCAATGTACGTCCTTCAGCCATTTTGCTTATATAATTCGAGCTACCAACGCAATGAGATAATGCGCTTCCTTCAGCGACGATATCCCGAACACCCTTCGGTAATCTAATTAAGAAATTCTTGTCCTTAAATTCGAGATGAGCATATGCCTTAGCGACCTTTTTTACTGCAGGAACTTCCTGTTTCCGTTTTTCAGCTTCTCTCTTACGTCGTTCCTCATCCCGCTGGAGCTGCGCTTCCCTCTCTATAGCCCTGCAAATCTCAACGATGTCGTCATGTGCTTCTGTCAAGCTTTTCGGGAATAGAACCTGCAGGTTATATAGGTCTCGGCCAACTTTCTCACACATTTTTATGTAATCAATGAAATATCTAAAAAGACTGGCCATGTTATATTCCTGCTCTCTTGGCCTGTACCAAGATCCTTGCGTTTGCGCTTCAAGCGCTTCAAGCTCATCCTTTGCCCGACTTTCCGCTTCATATACAGGATGCTGCTCGACCAGATATCTCTTCAACTTATGAAATGTTGTATACTGAAGCGCATCTGCCAGGGAATCATAGCCCTTACAGTTATCCCGGTACCATCGCAAGTCTTTATCCTCAAGTGACATTCCTTTTTTATTAAGCGCTACCATACATCGATGAAGATCAGCATTTACATTCAGCCTTATCGCCTGATTGATTTTATCTTTTGGAAGACACATGATTTCCAGAGGCCCTTTGCCGTACTTATTTACTCCTCCATGCATCCCCTGAGCTATTGCAGAGGAGAGATTGATGAGCTTCAGCTTTACCAAGTACTCCAAGCCATTGAAACAACGGTACTCCTCTAGATATTTTTCAATATCAAAGCGCTTCCTGCACGCTGTCGCAAACTGGTATAAAGCTGAATATGGTTATTGAGTGCCTCTTAACACGGTCCTAAGATTTCTCGTGTACAGCCACACTGCGCTTCTCCAATAGTTCCATTTCCCCTCAGATTTGCACCACCTGGTTTCCCGCTGCTTAAAAGTGTCCCATTCAAAATACTTTCTCTCATCAATGAAATTCCTTTGAACCTCGAAATAATGAACCTTTGGTTTCCGATAATGATCCTTGAATTCAATCGATAGTTTGAAGTATCTGGCAACCAAACCTTTGGCAGTATTCTGGATTACTGCGAATGAATATTCATCAAAAACGAGAGTGCTTTTTCCTTTGGCTTTGTATGTAATCTTCTTTCCGCAGTTCGGACACCGTCCCGGAGCGTTGTGGTATGCCTTCTTATTATCCAATGGCACGTCCTTTCTGCAGAACGTACAGTAGGCCTCTCCATCCCGGCCTTTCTTGTAATAGATATACCGGCTATCCTGGGTAACGACATTTTTTATGAAGCCGTCAAGGTCCTTTGGAAGCTCTGGAATCAAATCCATATAAGCATCGATTGCATCCGTTTCCTTCTTATGCCTTTTCATAATTCGAGCATTCCTTCTTCTCGTTGATTCACTGGCCAGATACTGTGCTAATTTTGTACCGCTCAATTCAGAATTAAAGTATTCCTGAACCAACGACTCACCATCTAGCCAATTGACATTTTTCCAGTAGTAACCTCCAACATCATCAATTCTCATGGTTCCATCTTTGTCTTTATAAAGAAAATCTTCTCCGGCAAAATATAGAATCTTTGAATACTCTCTATTAAGGTGCAAATCGTATATGTTAGAATGCCCGGACCATTTCGATTCTGGTTCATACATGGCAACGCTAAGGATATCAAATTCTTTCTTTCCAATTTGCACCGGAGTGATTCTTGCTGACGCATAGCGTTTCGCGGTTTCATCTCGAGAAGCATTCTTTTTCGTATAGCATAGTTCCTGGGGAAGGAGCCCGTGGTTGATTCCCCAGCATACAACTTTAAGTCTATCCATGGTCCCGCTCCTCTTATAAAAACGCAGTGATATCTATCACATCACTCTTGACAGTCTTCCTCTTCACCGCTTTGTCCTCTTCAGTGATCCCGTAGTATTCCTCTGCTCGGCGGCAAAACTCTTCATCCGGCGCCCCCGCGCTCTGAGCTCCCGATCCGCCCCGCTGAGCAATACTTCTCATCTCATTAATGGTTTTATCAACGAACCCCTTCAGGCTCTTTTGTGAATCCAGTATTTTTTCAGCAACCCGATCATTCGTGCATATGCTGGTTAAATATTCTTCGATGAAGACCGCAAACGGATGATTGATTTTCATCATTTCATCCGTAATCTTCGCAATTGCTTTATCTATCATTTCATTACCTCCTGTTAAATAATGGTTGTTTATATGAATTTGGACTGTTATAATATAAGCAAATAAGCTTCAGCTGAGCTTATAGTAGGAGCAGGAAGACGGTGTCCTCGAAAAATGCCGTCTTTCTTTTTTATTGGTTCCGTTCATATCCACACCTCTACGATATATGGATCATCCTCCGGGAACCGACCTATCGAATACATTGATTGAAACGGTATTTTACTTCGAACCTCATCCAAGGTTTCCGCTACTACCGCGACCTCTGTCTGTCGGCCGTCTCCTCCGCAAATATCCCAAAGTCGGGCCACGCATCTGTTCGGGAAATCTGAAGGCTTTTCATAGATTACAATCATTGGCATCCCATTCAAAACCGCCAGTTCCTCCTGTCCTATCTGTGTAACTTCAATCGTCATCATATTCCACCTGCTTTCCTCTGATTTCGTCCATGGTCCTCAACACCGCTCTCGAATACCCTGTACTATCCCGACCTTCATCCCATAGTGCCTGTGCAATAGATCCTCCCATGTTGTAAACCATGAGGATCTGATTCGGATCACTGTAATTCTCGTAAATTCCGGAAAGCCAGAAGATTCCTGCTTCAATATTTTGTTTTGGATCCAGGAAGTCCGTCGTTCCAAGCGCGTCTCTTAAATAATTATGATTGGCACGGTTAATCTGCATGAGCCCATAATTGCCGGCGACGATCAGGCCTTCACGGTATGTACTTTCGTTTTCGATAATTGCAAGGACCATGATGTGATCAACGTCATACTGGACACATTTTTCAAAAGTGAACCTTTGTAGATCCCCAGATAAAGGAATGTCATAGATGGGACCCTCTGGTCCTGCCTGTACGGCCGGCGCCGTTATGGCCTGGGATGCTACCGGAAGATCCGGAAGGTCCGGAAGGTCTGAACCGCATGTTTTGTCAATATGACCGATGCAGATACAAACGATATATATTGCTGCTAAAACAACTCCAACTATGAGCCTATTCCGGAGCCGCCTCATTTGTCGTCTGCTCCGTCTATAAACAGATCTGGAACCCGTCTGGTATCCATTGTCTTGCTGCATTCTCATCAGCCTCCTCAACTTTCGTTATGTAAGGCCTTCCTAGGAGAGCCTCCTTATATTCCCTGTCGTATTCATCCCGGTTACGCTCCCATCGGGCAGCCTGATCATAATTCCTATGTATCCGGAAATCGTTAACGAAGCGCTGCGCACACTCGAGATCTCTCTGTATATCAGACAGGGATCTCGGTTTAATCCCACGAACCTTCTTATACTGACGGGCACGTTCAATGCTGTCCTGGATCCGGGAGACGTATCCCTCCGGTCCTCTGTCCTGTGCTTCCGGGAGCATTGCTTCCAATGCCTTGATCGCCGCGTCGATATCTTTCTTTGTTACCGGCCGGCCTTCATTCATTGCTTCGAAAATCCATAAAGGAGAATTCATTTAAATCCCCTCCTTGTCAACTTCCGTGTCCGTCCTGGTTACGAAAATCTTATCGCCGTTGGCCGTCATTGATACTG
>CAZTEH010000168.1:0-4678 GCA_964612345.1 uncultured Oscillospiraceae bacterium
CTCTTCCATTAGCTTGCTCACACTCGTCTCCTTTTCTTGTTTGCTCTTGTGCATAGCCTGTGAGACCTCACGGGATAAGTCGTCAATCTTTCCTCGTCTACCTGCCTGATTTACCTGTATGGGTTACGATTGCCTTTTGGACTTCACTGCTTCGTGCCAGCTTATCCGCCATACAAGCCTTGGTATCAGGTTTCTGTCCGTCAGGCTACGATTTCGCTATTGCTTCTTCTCTCCCACACCTCGCGATGTGAAACTTGCAAGTCGCTTTAGGGTTCGCCGGCAACTACGCCCCTTGTGGACTTTCACCATAGATTGACGGCATGCCCGTCATACACGTAAAGAGCTGTATCCGCCATGGATACAGCTCTTACTTTTCTCTCTGAAATATACTTTTATCCGATCCGGAAGCTTACCATCCGGATCGTGTTTTTTCGATGAATTTCGAACAATTGGTGAGCATTGACAGTTTGTCGTTCGCCGCAGTTTGAAAGAATGATCTCCGCTTCATTGGGATTGTCTTCATTTTCGATATATCCTGTAATGGTGACCCAATGCCAGTTGTCTTCCCGCAGAGCATGCGCCCGGTGGAATAAAATCAAAAGAGCAACGGGATTATCGCTGTCGATGCTTTCCTTTACGAAGGCGAACGCTTCTTCCTTGTTGCGAAAACCGTGGCAAAATTGCGCTTCGGCTTCTATGCCGTGTTCCTTGCAGAATTTAGTAAATTGTCTTCCGAATTTTTTTACATAGGGATACCCAAGCAAACCCGGTTTCATATAAGTGTACATTTCTTCCATGGCCTGAACGTATTCCATCTGGTCAAAATGATCACTGTTTCCGTCATAGATTCCCGCCATTTCAGGATGATTGGAAGCATAGTAGGCTGCCAGATTCGCACCGCTGGTACATCCGCATCCTGCTTTTCTTTTCATATTCTGTGAAAACCATTCCTGATTTCCGCCATATCCAACCATAGTATCCTTAAGGTATACCATGGGAAAATTCAATTCCTTTTCAAACATTTTCATTACTTCTCTTCTGATTCATATTCTTGAGATGTGTCGAATTAATCTAAATTATAACATAGATTTACCTTTTTCCCAGATTAATTCTTCAATCCATTTTATGTATATTATGATACAAAGGTGAAACACTATAATATTCAGCATAAAGGAGGAGGACGAAGTATGCAAGGCGACAATTCTAAGATCGTCAAGATCAAGAAGGACCGCGATGGAATCATCACAGATGTCATGCTTGAAAACGGAACGGTCGTGCCGATCAATCATGCGATATTGCAGGCAAAGGAAGGCAGAATCGACGGAGCCATCGTTGTCCGGGGGAAGGATGGCGGCGAATACCTGAGAACGGACCCGAACAGCTATTCCGTAGATAATCTTATGGATCTGCCAAATTTTAAATAAACCGAGAATCAGAGTCTCAATAACCAAAACCTCCTGTTCCATCGATATTTTTATCATATCGATAGACAGGAGGTTTTTATGCGCTAGATCAAATAAATACAGCTCCTCCATTCGGGCTTATAAACTGTCCACAAAAGAAGTTGCCATCATCCGATGTCAGTAGCACAGCAACCGCACCGATCTCTTCTACCTTACCCAGCCGACCAAGAGGAATTTCCTTTTCCTTCTCTATCCATTCCGGCTCCATATCAGAGAGGATCATATCTGTTTCAATCGGGCCCGGGGCAATGATGTTTACAAGAATATCAGGCGCTAATTCCAGAGCGAGGCATTTTGTAAACGAGTTGATGCCGCCCTTTGCCGCAGCGTAGTGGGCATAAGCTGCTCTCCCTTTTGCAGATAGCTCTGAGGAAATGTTTATGATCTTTCCGACAGGCTCTTTAGTTATTAGTGGTATAAAATATTTCGTTGTTAAAAATACCCCTCTTAAATCAGTTCCGATTACCTTATCCCACTCGGCTACTTCCATATCGGCAACATTTACCTCAATGCCAATGGTCCCGGCATTGTTCACTAAAATGTTGATTTTGCCAAATTCACGCTCTACGATATTCCTCATGTTGATTACGTCGTCTTCCTTGCTTGAATCAGCTTTGACTGCCAGAGCTTTTACACCCAGAGCTTCTATTTCTTTTACGGTTTCCGCAGCTGCCTTTTCATTTTTTTGGTACGAGAAAACGATATCGGCACCCTCTTTTGCGAGCGCTAATCCGATTCCTCTTCCTATTCCGCGACTGCCACCTGTGATGACAGCTACTCTCTTATCTAATTTACCCACTTTAAACTACTCCTTTCAAATCTGATGCAACTTTTATTTAGTATTTTAGACATAATAAGGGGTGGTTCTGTATTCCCCTCCGCTCACTTGTATATGCCTGCCGCTCAGTCCGCGCCCTCCGGTTTCTGTCGCCATAAACACAGCCATCTCGGCAATTTCCTGAGGCTTCCCAAGCCTACCCATCGCGATATCCTTAGCGTACATATCACATACCTCTTCATAGGAAATTCCCAGATCCAGGGCATCGACATTGAGCTGTGGTGTTCGGATTACCCCGGGAATAATTATTCCTACCTTGATGTTATCTTTTGCATACTCTCTTGACAGAAATTGGCCCAAGGTCAGTAAACCGGATTTTGAAGATCCATAACCTGTAGCATTGTTCCATCCGAGGCTCCCGAAAAAGGAGCTTACAATGATAATGGTTCCGCCTCCGTTTGCTATCATATTAGGCAATGCGGCCTTTATGCATGCAATATGGCCTGTCAAATTAATATGGACTTGATTCCACCATTCATCCTCATCCTGTTCTAAGAAAGGCTTCATACTCATCCCGGCAGCATTGGCAACCAAAACGTCTATCTTGCCATATTTTTCAATGGTATCTTCAACGATCCGAGCCGCGGTGCCGGGATCGGATATATCCCCCATTACAGGGAATGCACCCGTTTTATCAAGGACCTTTTGAACCTTTTCATCCAATTTCCTTCCGTTAATTGCCACTTTGGATTTCTGATCCGCGAAATATTCTGATACTGCTTCCCCGATGCCTTGGGTCCCGCCGGTAATTAAAACAACTTTATTTTCCAACTCTTCATATTGGATCATACTTTCACCCCCTTACTCCCAGCCTTTGATAGAAATAACCTGAGCCGCCACATAATTTCCGCTATCAGCCAGAAACTGAACCGCAGCAGCAATCGCGTCCTCGTCAAAAGGAGCATTTGGCCAAATGCAGTTTACCAGAACGTTATCCTTGGCCATTTCAACTCCGAAGCTCTTTGCAAAACCATGAAGTGTGCCGGCCCCTACCGCCATAAAAATATTTTCATTATTTACCCTGCTGTAATCCGGTGAGAGAATCATGATTCTGCCTTCTTTTCTCTTTACCATGTTGGGAGCAACCGCTGCACATGCATTAATACTGCTTCCAAGCCATCCATCCAGGCATTTTTGCCACTGTTCAACCGGGGTTCCCAGAAAATCTCCGCATTGTCTGTTCTCTTCAAATCCGGTGGCACAGAAAAGCGTATGGATTTCACCATATGTTTTTTCCATTACATTTACTGACTCTTTGAATCTTTTTCGGTCTGTCATATCGAGTGGAAAATATTCATCCAGATCCTTTGCCAAATTAGCTTTTGGAAGGACGTCAATTCCGATTACTTTCCACCCTGCATCCTTTAATTTTTTTGCCACTGCAGTTCCGACCCGGTTTTCAACTCCTGCAATCAGGACTACTCTTTCATTGTTCAACTCCATTTAGCCTCTCCTCCTTTGCATCTCTCGGTCTGATATATGCATAATAATATACAAGAGATATTAAGATTAAGATACCAACAGCCAATAAGACATCCGGGGTCTGTGAATAGAGGGCAATTGTCAGAAGTACGATAACGACAATTGGCGGCAGTGGAAACAACGGCATTTTGAATGGTCTTGTTATGTTCTTATCCATCCTCCTGCTGTTCAGGGCACCAATGGCAACAATCAGGTAAACCGTTGCAGCAGCCGCTCCGCCCCAGATAACAAGTTGGATCAAGTTTGAATAGAATACGAGCAAGCATCCTACGATAGCGATCAAAGTAGTTGCTGCCCAAGGTATTTGCGCCTTTACCGAGACCTTTGTCAAAAATTCATTGATCTTTTTCGGCCAGATCCCATCTCTGCCGCCGGTGTAAATAACTCTGGCCATATAGTTGATGATCACTACCAGACAGCTGAATGATGCGATAATGATCCCAACATTGACAAGGATTGTGCCTACGGTTCCCAGATATGCTTCCGCAGTATAGAGAAGAGGAGAAGGAGCATTTAGGAATTCAAGTAAATCAGGGGCTGCTATAATGCTCATCACCAAAACGATCACTATAATGAGTGCCGTAGATAATGCGGAGATAAATGCAGCCTTACCAATGTTTCTGCAGGAACCTTTGGTCTCCTCGGAGAATCCGAGAGATGCGGGATAACCGTCAATAGAGGCAACCAATATGCCAAGTCCCATCAATACAGAACCAACCCCAACAGGAGACATGCCTGTTCCATCAGCATCCAGAGCTTCCGGTGAAAAAACGACGGCTATTAATGATCTCTGAGGATGAGCAAAGCAGACAACCAGAAATACCACTATAACCGCCAGCTGCAGAAGCAGTAATATCTTTGCCTGTTATCTCTTTTGTTGCGCGTTTCAAAGCCG
>CAZTEH010000169.1:0-4605 GCA_964612345.1 uncultured Oscillospiraceae bacterium
TACCAACGCATTTATTATTTCTGTTCTTTAATTGCATTAACTTTTTCATTCAACAAATAAAATATCAATCCAAAAAAAAGTAGTATGAATTCAACAGGTATGATTCCCGGTATTTTTCCGTCAGCTTCCAGAGCAGCCGTTTCATCTTATTTCCATCGGATCTGCCCTGCTGAAATTCTTCAACGCATTTCAGAAAGCTAAGTCTCTCTTGATCTGTTGCCAAATCTCTGAAATATCCCCAGATATGCTGTGCCGCGTTGATGGATTTTCCGGTCTCACGCTCCGTTTTCAGCGTATCCTCCAATATCCGGTAAAATACCGTGGCAGGATATTCCGCTTTATCCCGAAGCAACTTCCGTATCTCGTTATAACCATTTGGCGATCGCTCCAATACGGCATATTTATACCTACCCCATTCCAATTCCAGATCTTTGATATCTCTTCTTTCAGAAATCAGATTCCTGCATTTGATGGCTGACAGATTCTTGTCCTTCACCTCCAGCATAATATCGATATCCTTTGTCCTCACCTTATGATAAAAAACGAGAAATTCATCGGTTGCGATCGTGCCGGTATGGGAACCCGGCCTCTTCCCGGGATCCTGCTGCGAATAATGGATCTTTTGACGTCCATCCCGATCTCCCCAGGTTCTGCCTGCCTCCTCGATCCAGTAACCGTCATCTGTTAGTCCTTCACAGGGATTTACCCGGTGATGGAGGTTATCATACACCACCGGAATGCCCAGTTTAACTCCAAGCGGAAGAGTATCTTTTATGGTATAGGATCTGTCGTCGTTTTCGATCACTAGCCGTCGTTTTATCATCGGATCAAGCTTCTCATAGTTTTCTTCAAAGCGCTGCATTGCCCTCTCCTTATCACCGTAGACGCCACCGATATGAAGAATGATCTTGCTTTCTGAATTGGTGCGAAGGGCATCCAGCACCCTTGCATGATAGACGAGATCCTCCATTGCTCTTTCTGCTACCGCCTTATTGGGCGAATTTAATACGGTATACTGTCCGGGATGCATGGAGACACGTACATTTCCTGTTCTCAGTTTCCTTCCGATGCGGTCGAACTGAGTCTCGAAGAGATCCCACCAGGGAAGTTTGTTTACCGGACTCGAAGCAAAAGGAATCAGGTCAGAGCTGATTCGAAACAGCCTGATCTGATTCCTGATATTATAATCGATGACATTTTCAAGGGAATTTAAATTATGCGCAATGAGCTCCACAAGCCTCTCATCGGTTGCATTTTTCTGCAAACAGCTCTTAAAATCAGCGTTTGGCACTCCCAGCGTCAGGCATGCATAACCTATGTTCATCTAGCATCCATCACCTTCCTGAGCTTCTCTTCAAAAACATCATTCATAGAAGCTATTCTTTTTTTATTTCCCTTCAGCCGTCCCCCCGCATTTCGTATTTTCTTTGCCGTATGGCGGGCCATCAGTAAGCCCTCGATATTGTTGTGATCATATACCATTCCATCCTGATTGATCGGTATCGCTCGTCTGGCCAAACACATGGCAGCCAATCCATAGTCCTGTGTGACGACAATATCTCCCGCTTCCAGCATATTTACAAGCACGAAATCCACACTGTCAGGGCCTTTGGAGACGGTAATTGTCTCCGCACCCTCCTTTTCGAAATAATGTGAGGTATCGCACAGGATGATACATTTCCACTGATACTCCCGCGCAATTTTTACCGTATTGTCCACCACCGGACATCCGTCTGCATCGATTAATACTTTATTCATTGATCCACCCGATCCTTTTCCTTTGTAATGATTCGATTCATTATAGCATAAAATGAACTAACTTTAGTTTACTGGAAAGGGAATCTGTTATGAATATCAAATATAAAATAATTGATAGCTTTAAAAGTACTGAAAAAGACAGGAAAATCAGCTACTTGAATAAATTAGTCAAAATCATTAGTGTGGATATAAAGCGCTCCAGCGAATGAATGAGAAAGGTGGAATCCAATTTTGAAGGACAATCTTGCCGCAGTTTACTGCCGGCTGAGCAAGGAAGACCTTGATAAAGATTTTGACAAAACGGTAAGCGAAAGCATTAAAAATCAAAAATCCATGCTGGAGGCCTATGCACTGGAACGACATTGGTCCATCTATGATTTTTATATTGACGAGGACTACAGCGGCTCAGACCGTGACCGTCCTGCGTTCAATCGGCTGATCACCGATTCCCTTCTTGGACGTTTCAACATCGTCCTGTGCAAGAAACAATCCCGTTTTGCTCGTGATATCGAGTACGTGGAAAAGTATATCCACGGCCTGTTCGCCGAGAGACAGATTCGGTTTGTCGCAGTTTTGGACAACATCGACACAGGTGCAGTAAGCCGTTCCGTCCGAAAGGCCTCTCAAATCAATTCGCTTGTAGATGAATGGTATCTTTCTGATCTGTCGGAAAATATCATCTCTTCCCTGAACACCAAACGAAGAAATGCTGAGTTCATCGGCTCCTGGGCGCCATACGGCTATTGCAAGGATCCAAATAACAAAAATACTCTTATCATTGACCCAGAGGCTTCAAAAATTGTGAAAGAAATTTTTGAATGGTATCGGAATGGCTGCGGAATCAATAAAATCGCCCAGGATCTGAACGCCGGTCAAATTCCAAATCCCCTTTTCTATAAGCAATTAAAAGGAGAAAAAATAAATCCGAATCCGGACAAACGTACTGCAAAGAGATATCTATGGTCTCCATCCACCATATCCTCCATCTTACATAATCAAACCTATGTCGGCTATTTGATTCAGGGTAAATACCGAAAGGCCAGCTATAAAAGCAAAAAACTGCTCCGCATTCCGAAATCGGATTGGATCATTATCCCTGGATGTCACGATTGTATTATCGATGAGGAAACCTGGGAAGCCGTACAAAAAAGCCTGGTTTCGAAATGCAGGGTTTCGGCCGAAAGGCAAAGCCATCATTTGATAGCCGGAAAGGTCTATTGTGGTGAATGCGGATCGAAGCTGGTCTCTTCCGGAGGCAGGTCCGGGAAGAGGAATACTTCCTATCTATGCTGTTCCAAACACAATTTATCAAAGAATGACTGTGCGGGAGCAAGAATTGAAACCTCTAAGCTGGAGGAGGTTTTGCTTAATCAAATCAACTCCCTTGCCGACCGGTTTTTCGATAAGCTTTACCTTTTAGAGCATATTGATTTCAATCCATTACAGCCACGGTCAAAATCATCACGACTGCAATCCGCATTGTGCTCTTTGCAGGACCAGTCAGCCGCTTTGGAAAGCAAGAAAGAAATCCTGTATTCGGATAAGCTGAATGGAATCATTACCAAGGAACAATACATGAAATATAAGAGCAAGATGGAAGTGGAATCGGAATCCCTCCTGCTGCAGCAGAATGCGATCGCTGCAGAAATCTCTTGGATGGCAAATCAAGAATCATCAATCCCTACAAGCAAAACAGATATCCTGGCTCACTTCAGAAGCACTTCCGTTCTAACGCAAGACATGGTAAATCAACTGGTAGAATCCCTTTATATCTATAAACGCAAAAAGGGTGAACCCCAGCAGATCATGATTCATTGGAATTTTTAATCAGTATTTTGATCTAAATCTTCTTCTCTTGGAAACTATCCGGCCGGCAAATCATAGTAAATGTAAAAGCAATTATAACATTGTGTTTCCTGTGAAAAGAAGATTGTCGTTCCGGTCCAAATTTGCGTCTTATCAACAGGCTTCGTTAAATTAGATCCTCAGGTATCCGCCATCTGCGGCTCCTTCCCAGCACTCTTCCCGAATCAGATCAGGGAATGTGACACATTGGAAAACTGCGGTGAAGTAACAAGTGATACAGGCGATATATGTGACGAGGTCCGTGATATATTCGAAGAAGACAGACCGCACAGACCAAGAAGACGATAAAAAAAATAGTGTCGCTCGCGACACTATTTTTTTTATCTTTACTCGTTTGCAGCCTTGTATTTCTTTAATGCGTCTGTCAGTTTCGGAATAATTACCTTAACGTCTCCAACGATACCAACGTCAGCTACATCGAAGATCGCGGCCGTATCGTTTTTGTTGATTGCGATAACGCATTCAGAACCTTCCATACCGGCAACGTGCTGGATTGCTCCAGAGATACCACAGGCAAGATACAGGTCAGGTCTTACGGTCTTTCCAGTCTGTCCTACCTGTCTGTCCTTCGCAGCCCAACCGGCATCTACGTTTGCTCTTGAGGAGGAGATATCTCCGCCAAGTACATCTGCAAGCTCTTTTAATGTTCCGAAGAAATCAGGTGATCCGATTCCACGTCCGCCGGATACCAGTACCTTGGCTTCTGTGATATCTGACTTCTTGTGGGTTTCCTTCACAACTTCCCTGATTTTAACGTTCATATCGGATGGTATGAATTCTACTTTGATTTCTCTTATATTAACTATTAGAATTACCCCTTTTTAAAAAAATGTCATTTCGGCTGGTTTCATATAACGTTTGGCATTCCTGACGTTCAAGCGGATTAAGTGACCAAAGGGAAAGGGTCGTCAGACTTAGCCGGTTAAATGTGTTGCCTGAATTAACTTCTCTGAAATTCCTCTCGGCGACCAAGGAGCGTAA
>CAZTEH010000170.1:0-4559 GCA_964612345.1 uncultured Oscillospiraceae bacterium
CCGCCCCGTCGCGCTCGACCAGGCGTCCTCGCACTTCGTCACCGCCCTCTTCAAATGTCTGGTTCAGGGAATATGTACTGTATGCCTGTCCGCCTTCCATGGCTTCCAGAATTTCTTCTTCCGTATATCCGAGATATGCTGCAAGCTCTGCGATGGTCGGGATCCGGTTCAGCCTTCCGTAAAGATATTCTTTCGCAGGTGAAATTTGTGCGGATATTTCCTTCAGTCGCCTTGGAACCTTGATCGCCCAGCCCTTATCTCGGAAATACCGTTTGATTTCTCCGATTATGGTCGGCGTTGCGAAGCTGGTAAATTCGTAGCCCTTGGATGCATCATATCTCTCCACAGCAAAAACCAAGGCCATGGAGCCAACTTGATACAAGTCCTCATAATCCACGCCCTTATTTAAATACTTTTTTATTAATATATCAACGATATAAAGGTACTTTTCAACGATCTCATTTCGCAGCTCTATGCTTTTGGTTTCATGATATCGATCGAAAATCTCCTTATTACTGGTTTCTGCTGAGGTCATTTCATCCCCCCACTAAAAGCGGTTTAAATACTTTACCATTTTGATGCTGGTACCCATACCTAATTCAGAAAATATATCGACTTCGTCCATGAGCGCTTTGATGATAAAAATACCAAGACCGCCTTCTTTGGGATTATCCATAGCAGGACATTGGTATTTTGTGATATCATAACCTCCGGCACGATCGACAACAGAGATGATAATTCTCCCGTTCCCTACTTCGCAGGCCACTTCGTAGCACTCCTCTCGATTGGGTTTTCCATGGCATACCACGTTGGTACATGCCTCTGAAACGGCTACCTTAATATCCTCTACTGCCTCAATGTCAAAGCCTGCACAATTGGCCAGAGAAGATATCGCCAATCTAACAGTTCCAACATATTCAGGCTTTCCAGGGACTGAGAATTTCAATATATCTGTCATTTTCCTCTCCTCTTTCTAGTGGTTCTAATTATCCGAACAAAGTATTCTGTCGAGGCTGGTGATGCTGAGCAGCTTTTTGATATTGCCCTTTGGGTTAACCAGCGTGATTCGGTTTTCCGTTTCCTGCATTCTGCCGAACGCTCCGATAATCACGCCTAATCCGGTGCTGTCCATATAGTTCAAGTCATCCAAATGAAGCAGGATATCTGCTTTCTTTTCCTGATACGCACCGTCTAAATATTCTCTTAGCTGTGGAGCGGTAGAGATATCTACCTCTCCTTTTGCTGTTAACTCCCATTGATCCAATTCATTATTATAACTACTCTGCATCTGTAACGACATTTCTACTTCCTCCTCGAATGTATACCCTTAGTAAGAGGTCTTCAAACTTTATTCTGTTTCAAGTGTAAGCTGAGTTGCATCATCTTCCTCTTGCGGTTTCTCGTTTTCGTCAACTTCATCTTCCACATTTTCAATTTCGTCGTCTTCTTTGATTACTTTTGCCATTGTGATGATATTTGCTTCCTCTGTCACTCTCATAATCTTAACGCCCTGGGTTGCTCTTCCAAGCCTGGATACCGTTCCGGCTTTGATTCTGATAATAATTCCGTCGGAATTGATGAGCAGAATTTCATCATCGTCATTCACGACCATTGCGCCGATCAGTTGTCCGGTTTTCTTGAACTTTGCCTTGTCATAGGTGAGCAGTCCCTTACCGCCTCGGGTCTGGACCTTATACTCCTCTACCGGAGTCCTCTTTCCATAACCGTTTTGCGTAACGACCAGCAACTCTTCATCCTTTTCAGCAAGCTCCATGGCAACAACTTCATCACCCTTATCAAGCTTGATCGCTCTAACGCCGCCGGCGATTCTTCCCATGGTTCTGACATCTTCCTCAGAGAAGCAGATGCATTTACCATGCTTTGTCACGATAATGACATTGCTGGTGCCTGTGGTCTGCTTGATTCCGATGAGCTCATCCGTATCTTTGAGATTGATTGCGATGAGTCCGGTCTTTCTGTTTGTATCAAACTGAGAAAGCGATGTTTTCTTTATGGTTCCATTCTTTGTGACGGCAATTAGGTTCTTGTCCTCCGCAAAATCTTGAATCGGAATGACCGCAGTGATTCTTTCACGCTGCATCAAGTTCAGGAAATTTACGGCCGGAGTGCCTTTTGCTGTCCTTTGTGCCTCTGGGATTTCGTATGCCTTTATTTTATGCGCTTTTCCTGTATTTGTAAAGAACATTAAATAATCATGGGTCGAAGTCATGATCAAGTTCTTTACAAAATCATTTTCCCTGGTGGTAACACCGGTAACCCCTTTGCCACCACGCCTCTGGGTTTTATAAGTGTCCGCAGGGATTCGCTTGATATAGCCAAGGTGCGTCAAGGTCACTGCAACCTTTCCCTCCTGGATCATATCTTCTTCATCGATATCTTCCGCATCTGATTGAATATCGGTCCTTCTTTTGTCTCCAAATTTCTTTTTGACTTCAAGGAGCTCTTCTTTGATGATATTCATCAGGATGCTTTCATCGCCCAATACTTTTTTGAACCATGCGATTTGCTCCATCAGTTCATTATATTCATTTTCTATCTTTTCACGTTCCAGCCCTTGCAATCTGGCTAGTCTCATATCTAAAATTGCCTGGGATTGAATATCGCTGAGGCCAAATCGCTCCATCAAACGAGGCTTCGCATCATTGTAGCTTTCCCGGATCGTCTTAATGACTTCGTCGATATGGTCAAGGGCGATTCTTAAGCCTTCTAATATGTGCGCCCTTTCTTCTGCCTTTTTGAGATCATAAATGGTTCTTCTGGTAACAACATCCTTCTGATGCTTCAGATATACTTCCAGCATTTCCTTTAACGTTAACGTTACAGGCCTTCCGTCCACTAAAGCAAGCATGATCATGCTGTAGTTATCCTGAAGCTGAGTATGCTTGTAGAGTCGATTCAATGTGATCTGTGGATTTGCGTCTTTTCTCAGTTCAATAACGATACGCATACCGGTGCGGTCGGATTCATCCCGGATATCAGAAATGTGCTCTAATTTTTTTTCTCTTACCAGTTCCGCAATCTTTTCAATTACCCTGGATTTATTTACCTGGTACGGAATCTCCGTAAAAATGATCTGCTGTTTTCCCTTGCTTGTTTCTTCAAACTCTGCTTTAGCCCTTACGGTTACCTTACCCTGGCCTGTTCGATACGCTTCCTTCGCTGAATTTCTTCCCATGATGATGGCACCCGTCGGAAAATCCGGAGCCTTCACTAATTTGATCAAGTCTTCTATGTCCGTATCTTTATCATCAATGAGCATTATAGTCGCATCGATTACATCACTGAGATTGTGCGGAGGTATGGATGTGGCCATACCGACTGCAATACCGTTGGATCCGTTTACCAATAGGTTTGGATAACGGGCAGGAAGAACTACAGGCTCCTGTTCCTCTTCGTCGAAGTTCGGCATGAAGTCTACGGTTTCTTTATCAATATCGCGAAGCATCTGAAGCGCGAACGGCGTCATTCTGGCTTCCGTGTATCTCATTGCAGCCGCACCGTCTCCGTCAACGGAACCGAAGTTTCCGTGTCCGTCTACCAGTGCATATCGGATGGAAAAATCCTGGGCCATTCGAACCATGGCGTCGTAAATTGATGAGTCACCGTGGGGATGGAACTTACCCATTACTTCTCCGACGATACGCGCGGATTTTTTATGGGGTTTGTCCGGTGTGACTCCCAGCTCGCTCATCCCGAAGAGAATTCTTCTGTGAACCGGCTTGAGGCCGTCTCTTGCATCGGGAAGCGCTCTGCTTACGATTACGCTCATGGCATAATCGATGTAAGAGTTCTTCATTTCATCGTGGATTTCATGCTGTATCAGCTTTACATCATCTAAAAAACTTGTTGTCATATCCATCCACCTCCTATATATCCAAATTCTTTACGTATTTTGCATTATCTTCGATAAATTTCCTTCTCGGAGGAACTTTGTCGCCCATAAGCGTTGTAAATATCTCATCCGCCGCGGTTACATCCTCAAGTGTAATCTGTATTAGGGTTCTGGTATTATAGTCCATGGTTGTATCCCAAAGCTGTTGATGGTCCATTTCTCCAAGGCCCTTATATCTCTGAATGATTGCTTTTCCCGGTTTATCGGCAATTTCAGCCATAAGCTTATCCTGTTCTCTTTCCGAATAGGTATAGTAGACTTCTTTTCCTTTTTTCGTCTGGAACAGTGGCGGTTGTGCTGCATACACATAGCCTCCCGCGATGAGCGGGGCCATGTATCGATAGAAGAAGGTGAGCAGCAGCGTCCGGATATGTGCACCGTCTACGTCTGCATCGGTCATGATGATGATCTTATGATATCTCAATTTCTCCTCGTTGAATTCTGCTCCGATGTTGCAACCGAAAGCAGTGATCATATTTTTGATTTCCTCGGAACTTAATATTTTATCCAGTCTGGCTTTTTCCACGTTGAGAATCTTACCTCTCAGTGGAAGGATCGCCTGTCTCTTTCTGTCGCGGCCGGATTTTGCGGAGCCTCCTGCGGAGTCTCCCTCTACCAGGAAGATCTCTGAAAGGGCAGGATCCTT
>CAZTEH010000171.1:0-4530 GCA_964612345.1 uncultured Oscillospiraceae bacterium
TCACCTTTGGGGGGTCAACCAGAGAGGATGAAAAATCAGATGGTGGATTTAGGCCATTTATTTGGATTGCATATCTTTCAACGGCTTATTATAATACCTCATGAATGCTTCCAGAATATCACATTCACACTTCCTGCCTATGCACCGATCTTTGTTAATCGCTATTTTACTAATAATATTTTTTCCTTGTCTGAGCACGTCATCCTCGGAGCCTGTCCGGTTTTTTCGGTTGGGTGACGGCAGGATACACATACGGAATGAACATAATGGACGGGAAGCAAAGGTAAATCTCTTTGATTCCAATGGAATGTTGAATGAAAAGGCTCTTCATGAAATCGATACGGTATTCGGTTTTCCTGATAATCAGAAAGGAGAGCATATATCTCTGAGGCTTCTCTTTCTATTAGACTATTTTTCTGACATGATTGCCCCCGGTAAAATGATCCATCTCATTTCAGGCTATAGAAGCCCTACTTATAACCAAAAGTTGAAGAAGTCCGGTGGTAACGTGGCCAGTACAAGTACTCATATGGACGGTATGGCAATAGATTTTTACCTGGAGGGGGTTAACGGTAAGGCTATATGGGAAACCCTCCGCAAGGAGAATTGCTGTGGAATCGGCCATTATGGAGGCAAAAGTGTCCATCTTGATTCCGGAAAACCTCGCTTTTGGGAGGCGGCAACGTCAAAGGTCGGTACCAAAGAAAGTGAATTCAACCGAAAGGTCTATCTGTCAACTGAATATGATCGTTACAGACAAGGCGAAAAGATTCGTTTTTTCCTCACATCCTTAAGTGATTTTGAATTCGGAATCCAGAAGATAGCCGCATTATTCAAGGATATTGAAGGAAAGAATGACGCGACAACACTAATAATTCAAACCCAAAACGAAGAAGAGTGCATTCTGATCAACGACAGGAATGCGTCGCGATCAATCTATGCAACGCTGCCCGCAGGATTGGAATCGGGTCGATACAGGGTTCGATTTGATTTCTGCAGAAGACTATTTGAACAAATGTCGACTATGACTTTATCAAACGAGATAGAAATCGTTAAAGAGTGAAATTTGAGATTTTATGATGACTCCGGTTCAAAGGAGACGCTTGACTTGAGGAAAATGTTGGACAGCTCTGGCCGGTGGGTAAGCATTACAGGGATAATCATGCTCGCCTTTGCTGGCCTCGGTTTCCTTGGCATGCAATGAAAGCTGATGCCGATCCGCGCGATGTCGGAGCTGCCGCAATGGGTCTGATCCTGTGCGGGATAATTGTCTATCTGGCACGGCATCTTATACATGGGCAATAGATCGGAGAAAAAGAGACAACAGTCATGGAGGCACAAAAATGAAGATCGGAATTAAAGTGATACTTGGAATGGTGTGTTTTCTTTCACTTGTTGGAAATTCATTTTCTCAAGCTGTCCTGGATTGAAAATTTCTTACGGGAGATATACCGGATGTAGTTGAATTCAATTATAAATCAGAATCAAGGGTGTGGTGGTCCAGAATTGCACAGTGCCAATTACGATATAATTTTGAAAAGCTCAAAGAAAACGGGCTATATAAGATCAGTCCCAAAGAGGCAGTTTTATTAGAGCAGAAGATAATGCAAGCTTTGGAGATTTCCATCCAAAACAAAGCGAACATTGTCATATTTCCTGAACTTATACTTGCCTTTGAGGATACCGCCAGAAAAAAAATAGTCGAAATACTGGTACAAAAAGCAAGACAGCATGAAATGATAGTTATTTGCGGTTCATTTTACGATTCTGAAAGAAAGAACAGAAGTGTTGTTATTACACCGGATGGGGAGTTAAATGGCGACAAAATAAGACCCTCCAGAATTGAAACGAATCCGTTGAACGGTTACGGAATGAAGACCGGCGGAAAAGTGGCATATCTGAAAACAAAATATGGGAATATTATCGTTGTAACATGCGCAGACCTTATTTCAGATGATGTCCAATACATAATCCGTAAAATGTCAAATCTGGGAATATTGGATATATGCGTCAATATAAACTATAACCCGGCTTCCTGGGAATTTATGAGAGAGGCATCATCGATCGTAAAAAGACATCCGCTTTTCTTTACGATTACAAATCCTGCCAGTCCTAAAGACAGCACAAATGATGACGGCTATTCGTATGGAAATACTTCAGTTTTCGCATCAATACATAAAGAGAATACTGAATACATAGTACCAAATGAACTATCTCCATTTTCAATATGTCAGAGTTTGGATGAATCCGGCAGGATAAACTGTAAACGCCATCCTGCGTACGAGATGTTGATCGCAAATATTCCGCCGGATAAGGAGGGGATTCTGTTATAGTATCTCAATCTGAGACTTATAAGGACGCCTAACGAAACAAATGCGCCGGATCAAGGATATCCTACAGTTAGAAATATCCGGATGATACTTATGCCAACAAAAAAGTAGCAGATAGTAGAGTATCTATTATAGTACGGAATTGCCTTCGATTCACCCTTCATTGCGTCGTATCACCAGCGGCCCCTTTATCGCGTCCATTACCCCTGACGCCGGTAGGCCGTTTTCCAGCAATGTGGCCATGACGCTGAGGTATTTGCGGATGTGAAAAAAAAACTTCCTGTATCCGGCGCAAAGATAGAGAAGTCCCGGTTCATCATAATAGGAGCGGGCAAAACGATGCTTAGGGCAGCCTCCCCGGCAGGCTGCCAGAACTTCGCATTCCCTGCACCAGCGCGGCAAGGCGCGTTCCTTCATCACGCCGAAACCCGACCCCAGAGATTTGGCGATCATATCCGGCAGTGCGTCTGTGACGATATTCCCGAGCCTGTATTTGGGATACACGCAATGGTCACAGGCATAGACATCGCCATTATGTTCAAGCACAACCGAGCGGCCGCATCGCTCCGCGTGAATGCAGACCGGAGAAGGGTTGCCGATCCAGGCATTGAGTGCCCATTCAAAGTTCATGACAAAACCCTTGCCCACGTCGTGACGGACCCATTCTTCATAAAGGGTGATAAAAAAATCACCGTATTCCTCAGGATCGATCGTCCAGGGAGTAACGTCGGTTTTTCCTTCTTCCCCATCCGGTAGTGCCGGACCGGCAAGACGCAGACCAAGGCCGGTTTCGTATGCACCGGGTATACGCTCTACTATGGGCGTGAACTGGATAAATTCTATCCCCTCATTCTTGAAGAACCGATATACGTCAAGGGGGCGCGTGGCAGTATCGCGGGCAACACAGGCGAGGACGTTGTATTCAACATTATGCTTCTTAAGAAGCTGGAGCCCCCGCATAACCCGGTCGAATGTTCCTTTGTCCTGCCGGTCGCGGCGGTAGCGGTCATGGACCTCTTTCGGCCCGTCAAGGCTGATGCCCACCATGAAATCATGTTTTTTCAGGAAACGGCACCAATCATCGTTGAGCAAAGTTCCGTTGGTTTGCAGGGAATTTCTTATTATTTTATGATGGGCAAAGGGTTTCTGCAATTCCATCGCTCGTTGGAAGAAATCCATGCCTAAAAGTGTAGGTTCGCCTCCCTGCCAGACAAATTCAACTACCGGGGTGGGCTGGGATGTAATGTAGCCCCTCACGAAGGCAGACAAAACATCATCGGTCATGCGGTACTCTCCATCTGCGCTGAAAAGGGCCTGCTTCTCGGAATAAAAGCAGTACTCGCAATCGAGGTTACACAGAGGCCCTATGGGCTTTGCCACAACATGGATGCCCTCCATGTTGTCGGCAGCCGTCCGTTCCATCAATCCGACAGCAGTTTTTTCAGCACGAACTCCTTGTGGAGTCTGTCGCTCTCTTTCTTATCCATTGCCTGTGCTTTCCCGAGATCAATGGTGACCTTGTCTATAGTACCGGTGAACTTATAGGGCGCCATGATTCCATAATCCTCCACCACCGGGGTCTCGCCATCCTGACCGACATCAGCCCCTTCGTCGGGTGAAAAGACAAAACCATGGGTGTTTTCGATGCGCCCCTCGGCAACTTTCTCATTGTTAACCATGAGCCTGGCTGAACCGCCTTTGCCGAAGCCGCTGCCGTCATAAACGAAGTCATAGCGGATGTTTGCTTTTCCGGCAGGAAGACTCTTTGCGGAGGCAACAGTATACCGTTTTAGACCCATCCAGTTGTAGGTAAATGTCGGTTTTCCCTCTTTCAGGTACAGGCTCCATCCGCCGAAGCGTCCTCCCTGGGCAAGGATAACTCCCCTGGCGCCGTCACGGGGTATTTGCACCTGGGCGGTGATCGTGTGGGTCTGGTTTTTTACATTGATGAAAACGTTTTCCGACATCCCTATCATTCCGTCATAGACCGTAAGCGATGTTCTGCCGACCCTCAAATCCGGGCGGCCTGCAATCTCTGCGTTCATGCGTTCCTGGATACGGTCGTCAATCGGCAGGACCCGGTATTTTATTGCTTCGGCCATAAAGAGATCCTGCATCTGTTTAAGTTTGTCCGGAAACTTTGCTGACAGGTCGTTTGAAAGACTGAAATCTGTCTGTGTATTATATAATTCCCATTTGT
>CAZTEH010000172.1:0-4277 GCA_964612345.1 uncultured Oscillospiraceae bacterium
GATCCAGCATCACTCAAGACATTGATGGATCAAATACCAAAGCTCAGTAACACCGATGTAAAATCGGTTTCAGTGACCGCAACCGTCGACGGCAACTTGCTCAAGAATAATGAAGCAACCGTTGTGATTACCGGTACCGATGCAAGCGGAACTGCCCATGAACTGTCGATAATGGTCAAGGGCGATATTTCAAATGTCGGAAGTACCAAAATTGATACGATCGATACGACAGGAAAGAACGTCACGACGAGCAGCCGAAATGAACATTACGAAGACTGAGAAGTAAAAAAGTTTCAGAAGGTGGTTTCGGCCACCTTCTATCTATCAGGAGGGAAACAGCCATGGTTTTAAAAATAGATCATGTTACCAAGATCTATCGGAACGGACGGGGGATTAAAGATGTTTCGTTTGAGGTCAATGAAGGAGACATTTATGGCCTGCTGGGACCAAACGGTTCCGGGAAAACCACTACAATGAAAATTATCACGGGCCTGTCGAGGGCTGACAAAGGCGATGTCCATGTATTCGGAAACGCCGTGAAAGATGAAGGAGAAAATTCCATGGAGCAGGTGGGCTGCCTGATCGAAGCCCCCGCCGTTTATGAATATATAAGCGCAAGGAGAAATCTGGAGCTTGCGGCTGTATATTATCCTAATATTAAAGCGCCGAGGATAGAAGATATATTAAGGCAAACCGGGTTGCTTGAGTATCAGAACGATAAGGTCAGGGAGTTCTCCCTTGGGATGAAGCAGAGGTTGGGGTTGGCCTTGGCCTTATTGTCAAACCCAAAGCTGGTTATACTGGACGAACCGGCAAACGGCCTTGACATTGAAGGAATGGTCGACATTCGTGAAATCATACTGAAACAAGCGAAAATGAATGGCATAACATTTCTGATTTCGAGCCACCTAGCACATGAATTGGAAATGATCTGTAACAAGATCGCTATTATGAAAGAGGGAAGTCTTCTGACAACAGCCACGATGGACGAAGTAAGGGCACAAAACGGAGATCTTGAAAGCTTCTTTTTGCAGACGATCAGAAGTGAGAAGGAGGTGTCTCAGTGAATACATTGTATGCTGGAGTGAGAAACGAGTCTATAAAACTGCTGCATTTAAAAAAATATAAGGCGTTGCTTGTGCTGCTTTCTATTTTCTGCATCGGGGCGGGTTTTGCGGGCCATTTAGCGAAAGGATTCATCGGGCTGTCACTTTCGAATACTCCGCTAGCCGTTTTACCTGTAATAACAGGATTTCTGCTTCCGCTGATCATTTCTATGGCGGCAGCCGATCTGTTTACGGCAGAGCAGGAAAATGGTTCAATTAAGGCTATTATTACAAGACCTGTGAGCCGTATCAATATCTATACGTCGAAAATATTGACAATCGTTCTGTACGTTCTACTGGCACTGATGTTATGTTTGGTGATCAGTTCAGTTTGGAGTGTTCTGGTCAATGGCGCCAGCTTAGTGTCAATCATAGAAGCGATAATATCTTATACTGTATCGATCATTCCGATGCTTCCGTACGTTCTATTTGCAGCCGTGATATCGCAGTTGTGCAGAAACAGCTCCAGTACCGTTATGCTCACTGTATTCGGGTATATTGCCATCACCGGTTTGGGTATTTTGATATCAGGCATTTCACCGATGGTCTTTACCTCTTATACCGGCTGGTACAAACTGTTTATTGGAGCGGCTATGCCGATTACGCATATTTTGAACGCAACAGCTATACTCGCCTCTTATACCTTAATTTTCTATGCGGTCGGAGCTTGGAGATTTGAGAAAAAAGAGTATTAAATTTCAACGAAAAAATTCAATGACGAATCTAACAGTAATTCATCCATCCTTCGGAGGTGATAGCAATTCGAATATTAATTATTGAAGATGAACTTGCCTTGCTCAAAATAATTACGAAACGGTTAACCGAAAACGGTTATAGTGTGGATTCCTGCAATAATGGCGAAGAAGGGCGATATTATATTGAAATGACACAATATGATTGCATCATATTGGATTGGATGCTGCCAAAAGTGGACGGACTGACTTTGCTGAAAGAAATGCGCCAAAAGGAAAATAAAACGCCGGTGCTGATTTTAACAGCCAAAACTGTGGTTGAGGACAGGGTTGCAGGACTGGACGGCGGCGCGGATGACTATTTAACAAAGCCCTTTTCTTTTGATGAGTTGCTTGCCAGAATTCGGGTATTACTTCGCAGGCAAAGTGACAGCCGCAGCAATGAACTCACCTTTGCCGATCTCACGATGGATATTGCCGGACATGCTGTTAGAAGGGGAGACAAGATCATTGAACTCACCAGTAAGGAATATGCATTGCTGCAATATCTGATGCGGAATAAAGGCAGAACTTTATCAAGGATGCAGATTGCAGAACACGTCTGGAACTATGATTTCGACTGCTCTTCCAATATTGTCGACGTCTATATCCGATATTTAAGAACAAAAGTTGACAATGATTTCGATAAGAAGTTGATACACACCATTCGAGGCGCAGGGTATATGCTGAGGGAAAAAGAATGAAGAAACTGACAATAAAGATAAAAATTATGTTATGGTATTCGACTTTATTGGCATTGCTTCTACTGGTGTTATTGCCGTATATATACTATACGCTTTCCCAATTCATGTACCATGATGTGGAATCTCTTATCAAGGAAGATTCAGCGCGAGCTGCGGAGGCTCTTGAAATTGGAAATGACGGTTTGAAATTTAATGAAGACATTGACTCCATCTCAAAGGAAACCTATATTGCTGTTTATTCGAACAAAAATCAATTGTTATTGGGAAGTCTTCCGCAAAGTATTTCCATTCACGCGGCCCCGGCTTTTAACAGCGCTTACAAATTTAATCAATCAAATAAAGAATGGCTTGTGCTAGATTCTCCAATATCCTTTGACGGAAAGAATACCGGATGGATGAGGGCAGTCAGATCGCTTAATTTGGTGGATAGCACATTGAATAATCTTATGATAGGCTTTGCAGTAATCGTACCGATTTATCTCATCATTGCCATTGAGGGAGGACTTTTTATTGCAAGCCGCGCCCTTTCACCAATCAATTATATTACAAAAACAGCGAAGCGGATCGGACATGGCGACCTGAAAAGAAGAATATGTCTTACCGGCAGTCAGGATGAGGTCGGACGATTGGCTGAGACCTTTGATGAGATGCTGGATCGGCTTGAGGAATCGGTCAATCGGGAAAAGCAATTTGTTTCGGACGCTTCGCACGAGCTTAAAACGCCAATATCGGTCATTATGCTTCATGCGGAGGAGTCATTGGACGGCGTCAAAAGTGAAAAAGAATACAGAGAATCGATTGAAACCATTCTCAATGAAAGCAGAAAAATGAGTCAGACTATAAATCAATTATTAACGCTGGCAAGAAGGGCGGAAGGCAATCTTAAACCGCAAATGGAAACTATGGACTTAAGCCTGGTAACGTCTGGCACAGCGGATGAAATGTCAATGGCAGCGCAGAATGCAGGTGTTGAAATTATTGCGGATGTCGAACAAAACATTGTAATAACGGCGGACCAAATGATGATGACGCGGCTGCTAATCAACCTAATTGATAATGCAATAAAATACAATCATGTCGGCGGATGTGTCAAAATTATTTTAAGCAAAGAAAAATATCATATCAAATTAATTGTGAAGGATAACGGTATCGGTATTTCTAAAGAGGATCTGCCCAACATCTGGAATCGATTCTATCGTGCAGAAAAATCCCATACCGGAACAGGCAGCGGACTTGGGCTGTCAATTGTAAAGTGGATTGTGGAAGCCCACGGAGGTACGGTAAAGGTAAAAAGCGAGTTAAACAAAGGCAGCGAATTTGAAATATGCCTTTAGACTGATGACGATTGATCATTCATAAACCGATTAGATTTGTAATCTAATCATTTCCTCATCAGACTCTAATCTTCATGCTTCATAATAAGATAACAGTTAATTTGCATGATTAAGAAGAAAGGAGGCATTAATGTGGTTAATTCAATAAATAGCGCCAGCATCCAAAACATGGCTTATACGAAGCAGAATGTTCGGCCGAACAGTAAAGCGAACGAAGAAGCTAGTGAGAGCACCGCTGAAAAAACGCGTGAAGCGCGCAGCGTAAATCCATCTAATGGAGGACGTCTCGATATTTTGGCATAAGACACTCCGTATTAACCGAGAGCTGCATGGTATAAATGCAGCTCTTTTAGTTCGCCCAGCATGGGCGTAATCTAATGGGTGAAAGTCCCAAACGTACCC
>CAZTEH010000173.1:0-4179 GCA_964612345.1 uncultured Oscillospiraceae bacterium
CGGTAAGGGTATACCCCCCGATGATAAATTCCTGCCGTTTATCGCATTTCAGTTTGATCCAGTCGCCGTTTCTTGTTCCGCTGTAGACGGAATCCTCTTTTTTACCAACGATCCCTTCCATATTTGATTGACAAGCTGCGAGGAAGCTTTCCTCTCCACTTCCTTCGACATGCTGACTGTAGTGGAGGTTTTTCGGCGCATCCTGCATCAGCGCTTTCAGCGTCTCTTTTCTGGTAATCAGGGGTTGAACTCTTAAGTCTGCGCCGTCCAGTGCAAGGATATCAAAGATAATATAGGTAAGGGTTTTACCCTTTGGATTTCTCATATAGTTTTGCAGCGCCTGGAAATCCGTCCTGCCTTCCGCATCCGTGATCACCATTTCCCCGTCCAGGATCATCGCCCTTCCGGCGCCCCAATCGGTGAGGGAATATGCGATATCGGCAAACCGCTTTGTATAGTCATTGCCGTTCCTGGTGATGAGCCGGGCGCTGTTGCCTTCCACATATGCAAGAATCCGGTAGCCGTCGTATTTCAGTTCATACAGCCAATCCTCGCCCTCAGGAATCGTATTGACAAGCTTGGCAAGCTGCACGCTGACCTTACAGAAAGGATTTCTCGTGATTTTTTCACCCTCCCCTGCTTCGATTTCCGTCATGGTGCGTCCGGTCCGGATGCTGGTGGTAAACGCAGGAAGCGCATCAGCGGTGTTGGCGTATTCATCTTTTTCTTTAAGCAAAATCCAGTTATTCTTGGCCTCACCCGCCTTCGGTTTCAATCGGATCAACGCCCATTTTCCTTTCAGCCTGCTTCCTTTCAGAACAAACTTCAGCGAACCCGTGCTGAGTCCTTCCTCCACATCCACCTGAGGTTCCCAGTAGCCTTCATCCCAGAGCATCACGACTCCGCCGCCATATTCCCCCTTGGGGATCGTCCCCTCAAAATTCCTGTATTCCAGGGGATGCTCCTCCACTTGTACGGCGAGCCTCTTGTCACGGGTGTTATAGGAAGGCACCTTGGGCACCGCCCAACTTAAAAGAGCTCCGTCCCATTCGAGACGAAGGTCGTAGTGATCTCTGCGGGCTGCATGGTGCTGGACGACAAACTTCAGACGTTCTTCCGGCTCTTGCGTTTCGCCTTCTGGTTCGACCGTTTTTTCAAAATTCCTTTTTTGGTTGTATTCATGCAATTGTATTGGCATTTTATATTACTTACCTTTTCGATTCGTGCGGGTAATTCAGCTTTCTTGTATTCTTCGCTGAAGCGTTCATGAATATTCGGTGGACTTTATTAAATTTACAAATTTTACTTTTCATGCCTGCGCCAAACTGCCTTTCTTGCTTCTTCAATAAGCAGAATGATCGGAGGCAGAGCAATCAAAAATATCCATTCTCTGATCCCAATCGGTGCAGTATCAAAAATTCTCTGCAAAAATGGTACATAGATGATTGCACTTAAGAGCAAAATTTCAAATAGTATTCCCAGGATTACTCTTCGATTACTGAAAAGTCCAATCTTAAAGACGGATTGGCTTTCCGTCCGACAGTTTAATACCATTCCTACCTGACAAAAAACAATAGCGGCAAGTGTCATTGTGGTTGCTTGGCTATAAATAATACCGGAACTCGCAAGCGGTACATTGGGCCATCCATTCAAATAGTTTACGAAGAAATAGGCTGCCATTGCCACACTCGATTCCAGTAAGCCGTACCAAAGAAACGCTTTTATAATAACTCCCTTTTTTAGAAGGGGTTCTTTCTTGGGACGCGGCGGTTTGTTCATGATCCCTTGCTCCGGAAGTTCTGTTCCCAGACCCAATGCCGGCAGCATGTCTGTACCAAGGTCAATGGATAGTATCTGCATGACTGTCAGCGGAAGAGGGATTGCTCCCCCTGAAAACAGGAATGCAGCGGAAGGTACTCCCTCCGGCATATTACTGTTAAGGATATAGAGAATAAATTTTCTAATATTATTATATACGGTACGACCTTCTGCAATCGCCCTGACAATGGAAGCAAAGTGATCGTCCGTTAAAATCATATCCGCGGCTTCCTTGGCGACATCCGTGCCGGCGATACCCATTGCAATGCCAATATCTGCTTTTTTCAGAGCAGGAGAATCATTTACGCCATCCCCTGTTACCGCTACAATATGATCAATTTCCTGAAGGTTACTGACTACTCTGTATTTTTGTTCCGGAGCCATTCTTGCAAAAATTACTTCATCTTTTAATACTTCCTTAAGCGCATCCTCAGACAACTTCTCCAATTCGATACCTGTTACGATCCTGGGATGTTCACCTTTCACAATACCGATTTGCTTTGCAATACTCTCAGCTGTCAGCCCATAATCGCCGGTAATCATGATGATTCCTATGCTGGCTTTATGGCATAACGCAACAGCTTCAGCAACTCCAGGCCTTGGAGGATCCTCCATGGCCACTAACCCTATCAATATCATATTCTGCTCAATGAGTTCCGGAGTATATTCGCTCAATGAATCAGGAAGATTTTCATGATCCGACAGTAGGCGGCAGGCAACAGCCAATACCCTCAAGCCTTTTCCTGCAAAGCTGTCATTTGCCTCCATGATCCGGCTGCGCTGCACATCTGTCAGTTCTTTTTCTCTTCCCTGTTTGTATTCCGATGTACATAATTCCATTACTTCTTTCGGGGCACCTTTTATATAGGCAATCTTGCGGCAGCCATTCACGGGTTCTTCCAGTTGATGAATGGTGCTCATTCGTTTCCGTCTGGAATCAAAAGGCAATTCCGCAATCCTGGGGGTTACCGTTCGCTGCATTTCAATGTCAATTCCTGCCTTAATGGCAACTACCTCCAAACAGGCTTCTGTAGGGTCACCAAGAACTGAATATCGATCATTTTCTGCAGTAGGCGAAACTAAATGAGCATTGCTGCATAGAGCAGCTGCAGTAAGAAGCCGTTTTAAATCATCATTATTTGCAGTGCTTACTTCATGCTCCCCGGACATGATCTTTCCAACGGGAGCATATCCAAGGCCTGTAACACTAAATTCCTGATCGGAAAGCCATAAATTGCGTACCGTCATCTCATTTTGTGTCAAGGTACCTGTTTTATCGGAACAAATCATCGTAGTACAGCCTAATGTTTCAACCGCTGAGAGATGTTTCACCAGAGCATGCTCCTTCGCCATACGCTGAACTGCCATAGCCAGTGATAAAGTAACGGTTGGCAGCAGCCCTTCCGGTATATATGCCACAATCATACCAAGCGAAAACAGGAAAGCCTTTGCTAAGGGCTCCTCCACCAAAAGAACAGCAGCTGTAAAAAAGGCCACACCAATACTTACAGCGTATATAGAAACTTGTTTGGTAAGCTTATCCAGTTCCTTTTCCAAGGGGCTGAGCTTTTCCTTTACACTCTGCGTCAGACTTGCAATCTTTCCAAATTCTGTTTCCATTCCGATTGAGATAACCAGTACTTTTGCCGTTCCGCTTGCGACACTGGTTCCGGTAAAAATAAGATTTGGTATTTCAAATCTGGACATATCATTCTCTGTAATAGGATCATGGTTTTTTTGAACAGGGTTTGATTCGCCTGTTAGCGTTGATTGATTAACCTGTAGATTGCTGCTTTCAAGAACTCTGGCATCAGCGGATATCTTATCTCCTTCTTGAACAAGCATAATATCCCCCGGCACCAGATCCTCTGCAAGTATTTTCTGCTCTTGATCGTCTCTTATCACTCTGGCATAGGATGGCAGCATTTTTTCCAAAGCCTCGATCGCCTTTTCCGCACGGAATTCCTGCCAAAAGCTGAAAACACCGTTTATGACATTGACCATCCAAATAGCAATTGTCAATTGCGGCATATCAGCGATAAAAGCAATGATACCTCCGATCCATAACAGAATCGCCATTAAACTGATAAAGTGAGACAAGAATATTAGAATCAGTGGTTTGCCTTGTTTCGCTTTTATGGCGTTCTTGCCGAAGCTAACTTGTCTTGCTTTCATTTCGTCGGCGGTAAGTCCTTCCTGCCTTGTATTCATCGCTTCGATTGCTTCTTCGGAGGTAAACAAATGTATCCGCTCCGTGTTTTTATCATTTTTTATCTTCTGACTTGTTCCCATTGTACTCCTCGCCCGTTTATAATTTCATTCAATGTAACATTTTGATTTCTGAATCTGGCTGTGCTTTTT
>CAZTEH010000174.1:0-3989 GCA_964612345.1 uncultured Oscillospiraceae bacterium
CTGCACCCTTTGCGGCTTTAATGAGACTTGAAGGCTTCGATATAATATCTTCTTCACCTGAACGGTTTTTAATGATTAGGGATGGCTATATTGAAACAAGACCAATTAAAGGAACCCGGCCAAGAGGGAAAGATGAAGAAGAGGATTTGCATTACAGAAATGAATTACTAAATAGTGAAAAGGATAAGGCCGAACTCCTAATGATTGTAGATTTGGAGAGAAATGACCTTAGTAAGGTATGTAAGGCACATTCTGTAAAGGTGACTGAGTTATTTAGGCTGGAGGAATACAGTACAGTTTTTCACCTAGTATCTACTGTTGTAGGAAAGTTGAAGGATGATGCAGATGCAGTCCATTGTTTAAAAAAATGTTTCCCAGGAGGTTCTATTACTGGAACACCTAAAATAAGAGCAATGGAGATCATAGATGAATTAGAGACATTAAAACGATCATTATATACCGGAAGCATAGGGTATTTTTCTTTTGATGGAAATGCTGATTTTAATATTATTATTAGAACTATTATAAAAAAGGAAGATAACGTTTACTTTGGCGTTGGTGCAGGTATTACATGGGACTCTAATGAAGAGGCTGAATATCAGGAAACCCTCGAAAAGGCCAAGGCTTTAATGAGAGTGATTTAATAAGCTGGATTGTAAAAGGAGAACAACTCAGCAGAATAAATTTAGTTGTGAGGTTGAGGATATGAATAATCTAGTAGTAGTAAATGGAAATTTAAGAGGTGAAAAAAGCCTTATTCTGGATAATGGATATAACTTTGGGCGAGGAGTATTTGAGACAATTTTAGTTAAGCAACAACCCATATTCTTGGAACAGCATTGCGAAAGGTTAAAAAGGGGGCTTAGAAAGCTAAATATAAAAAGCAGCGTGGATAGTCAATATATTTTAAAATACATTGAACAATATAGAATAAGTGAATGCGTATTAAAAGTAATTGTTTCGGAAAAGAATGTTGTGATGAGCACAAGAGACATAACATATACACCTGTTGATTATGAAAACGGGCTTAGTGTCAGAATTAGCGATTTACGAAGAAATCCGTTCAGTCATACAACTTATATAAAATCTCTCAATTACGTTGACAATATTTTGGAAAAGGAAAAAGCGGATAAGGATGGTTATGGTGAAGTGATATTCCTTAATACAAATAATGAGTTGGCAGAGGGAAGCATTTCAAATGTCTTTTTTGTAAAAAAAGGTAAATTACTTACACCAGAGATAGGATGTGGTATTCTGGATGGAATAGTGAGGGCGTGGGTAATAGAAGAGTTTAATGTTAGCCAGGGAAGATTCTCTATAGAGGATTTGATGCAAGCAGAAGAAGTGTTTATAACAAACTGTGTTATGGGAATCATGAAGGTAAGTCATATTAATGGAATTTGTTTACCTAAAAGGAACGAGATCTATAGTTCTGTAAGAAAAAAGTATGAAGCGTTTATTAATTTGCATAAATTATGAAGGGTCACATTCTTCAGGACTTATGCGGAACGGCATGGCTTTATCGATTATTACAAGGCAGATTCGTTTGTTGCAGAACTTGAAGATATGAGGAAACGGTAAAAAGCTTGGCAAGCCATGCTTCGAATCGCAAACAATATAAGGATATTGTTGCTGTATTGAGTAGAATGGAAAAATATCCGGAGGGGACGAAGAAAGTAAAAGAAATTGTAGCACGCTGGCAGATGGTGTATAGGAACCGGCCGGCAATGATGGACGAGCTGAGAAAATTGTAATGGGCACAGGCCTTAATTAGTGGAAACTCGCCCAGATAGATTTCGATATATAGAAAACTAATGTAAAAATTCTATTGAGATTTCGGTATAAATATAGTATTCTGATGATATAATATAATTGAAAGGATGTGGAGAAATGATAAAACGAGAAATCTATATGTCAAAGATCCGTCCATTTATGAATCAAAATATTGTAAAGGTACTGACGGGAATAAGACGCTGTGGAAAGTCTGTGATGTTGGAATTGATACAGGAGGAATTACGCGCAAAGGGAATATCCGACAGGCAGTTTCTGTCGGTTAACCTGGAAAGCAGAAATAACCCGTTTTCTGCTTCAGTTGATGATGTCTATGCATTTATTAATCAATTTGTTACGAAGGCCGACGGGAAGGTGTATTTGTTCTTTGACGAAATACAGGAGCTTGAAGGTTGGGAAACCATGGTGAATTCCTGTATGATCGATTTTGATACAGATATATATATTACCGGCTCAAATGCAAAGCTGTTATCCGGAGAACTCGCGACCTACCTTGGCGGGCGGTATGTTGAGTTTAAAATCTATCCTTTTTCATATAAAGAGGTGCTGGATATCATGTCTCAGAAGAATAAGGTCGAAGCATTTCAAATCTACCTGACCAGAGGAGGAATGCCTTTCCTCTATCAGTTCCCGATCGATGAAAAAAGTGCGATGCAGTACCTTAACGACATCTATGATTCCATTCTGTTAAAGGATATTGCTACCAGAAATAAAATCCGTGATATTGAACTTCTCAAAAGGATCATTCAATTTTTTATAGCGAATATTGGCAATTCGTTTTCGGCGGCTAATATTTCAAAATACTTGAAAAGTGAGATGAGGGGTGTTTCCACAGAAACAATCTATAACTATATCGATTATTGCAAAACAGCCTGCTTTCTTCATTTGGTTCCGCGTGAGGATGTGATCGGGAAAAGGCTTCTGCAGTTTCAGGAAAAAATATATATTGCGGATCACGGGATCCGTGAGGCAGTTTACGGAAATAACATGCGTGATATCAGCCAGACGCTTGAAAATATTGTTTATATGGAATTGCTCCGCCGGGGGTATCAGGTTAGGGTCGGCAAGAATAGCAACAATGAAATTGACTTTGTTGCGGTCCTCGGACAGGAAAAAATATATGTTCAGGTGGCATATCTTCTGGCCTCAGAGGAGACAATCGAGAGAGAGTTTACGGTTCTTGAAACGATCCCTGATAATTATCCGAAATATGTAGTTTCGATGGATGAAATTGACCGCGGTAGAAATGGAATTAAAAATATTAATATTCGTGACTTCCTGTTAATGGATCATTAGAGACCTATCTGCCGCCAAGGGGATACCAGATTGATACGGTATTTTTTTATCTCCTCAGGGCATGTGGAATCCATAATCCTGTTGCAAAGGCTAAAGAGCTTAAAAGAAGCCTGTTTGCAACAACTAATGGATTGAAATATGCTTTGACGTTAAAGGATGCTTACACGTGTTTTAGCCGTATTATCTAAAGGAATTAGGGAGGGTTAACTTTGAACACGGAAATCTATTATTTTTCAGGAACCGGTAATTCCCTGTTCCTCGCAAAAGAAGCTCAAAAAAAATCCCTGGCTCAGAAATTCTTCCCATTGCCTGCTTGCTGAAAAAAAACAAAATTACAAGCAAAGGAAATACAATCGGTATTGTTTTTCCGGTACACGCACTGACAATACCTTTAGTAGTGATGAAGTTTCTCAGGAGAATAGATTTATCCGGGGCGGAATACATTTTTGCCATCGCCGACAGGTATGGAGCAGTTTTTCATGGTTTTAAAAAGATTGACCGGCTATTGAGGAAGAAAAGAAAGCGTTTAAATGCTCAATTCATAATAGACATGTATAACAATGACTCAAGGCATGGAATTTACAACGTCCCGTCTGGGGAAGAGATCGCGGCATACGAGCGGGGGGCTTTGAAAAAACTGGATGCAGCGGCCGAGATCATTCTAGGAAGAGGAAGTCACTATGAAGATATTAAGGAGCATAGGTTTAAATCGGCATCAAATCCAGTATCGGCTTTTTTGATCGAAAGGCTGGTGTTGGCCTTAATGGATATTGCAGAGCATACCAGAGGAGTAAACTATTTTTATCATGACGATAAATGCACAGGATGCGGTATATGTGAAAAAGTTTGCCTGTCCGGAAAAATTTCGATGGTTGACGGCAATCCTGTATGGGGGAAAAACA
>CAZTEH010000175.1:0-3882 GCA_964612345.1 uncultured Oscillospiraceae bacterium
CCCAGGTTGGCTCCACCGGCAGATCCACGGGCCCGCACCTGCATGTTGAGGTGCGGATCAACGTAAAAAAGCAGAATCCGAGGAGCTATCTTCCGTGAAAGAGGAAAGGAGTGAAGAAAATATGCTAAAGATAAAGGCTGGATTTGAGAGAAAGCCAGTGAATTTCTATCTATGGGATTGTATCGTGGAGAAGCTCATCGTATTGACTGACCTGGAATTTGAGCAATACAATATGGATCTGATGGAGGAGCAGACCTTTCTTCAAGAGAATCGCAACTTGATGTTCAGTAGCGACGACGTATACCACTGCCTGCTTGTTCTTGGCGAAAACAATACGGATGGGATCTTAATAGAAGCAGAGGGATATAACTATGCAAGATATGCCGCCTTCCTGCCAAACGCCCGGCTGCTCATAGAAATGGAAATGCAAAAGGTTGCGGATTACATTATAAAAGAGGGCACGGAAAATACGTTGCAAGGATGCTGGAATGCTGATTTTAACGAACTGGAGGAAAGATTCGGATATAAGTTTACGGAGGGCAGAGGCTTCGAAAAAATGCTTCTAAAAATCCTGGAAAGCAGTCCTGAAGTATCGGAGGTGCAAATGGTTGATGGCCGGATCGAACTTATCTTAGAACCGGACTACTGCCCTAATCTTGACGGGAAGGCAGAGTCAACTCCTGAAATTTCTGACTACCTGATCCGATTTAAAGATCTGATTAAGGATATCTGTCTCGTCCATCGTCATATGGATACGAAGCCTGTCAGAATTGTATCTCTGGGCCCCAGCACCCTGACCGACATGGGAAAGAAGATATGGGCCGACGTTTTGAATGCACCGGTGGTACGTATCTTCCATGACAGTGACGGTATCCAAGTGGAATGTGCAAATGTAGATCCGGAGCGCCTTGTACAGTTTTCCCGAAGCGAGCATGCAAGGGGGGCAAGACTGGCGGAAAGGACAATTTTCTCTATTACGGAGGGTGGGTCGACCCGCAATTACAGCGCTCCGAATAAAGGCAGCGTACTTTTTGGTGCAAAGCTTCTTCATGCACTCGAAGACACAAGAGGAAGCATTGATGATGAGAGTCCAGTCTCTGTGTTTGGAATGCTGAGTAAGGATTACAACTTTGTGGATTTCAAAGGAAGGACCGTCGGTCTTCTTCATGCTATGGATGATGAGGCGTTTTCACAGGCAATGGAAAGGGTTGAGTGCGGAGAACGTGAGGATGTTTACGTACAAATAAATTTTGGCACGAACCGCATTCGTTTTATGAATTTAAGTCAAGGGGATTCCTTTCCTGCATTGCCGCTCACATCACTTGCTGATGCTTATGATCAGTCGCTCCACAATAAGACCAACAAGCCCTATGTGAATAAGGAACAATTTGAACGGCTGCTGGAAAAAATCTGCGAGACACAGACAGAAGATTCTCCATTGGAGGCTTGCGAGAATGAAGTAGTCCCGGAATTTAAAATAGGTCTGTAAGGAGGAGAAAAAGCAGAAGACCAACATGACATCGCGCATGAAAACAACAGGCAAGAGAGAAGGAGGATAGCAGCATGATCAAGACAGGTCAGGACAAACCTACTCAGCCAGAGTATCTGGCATTAAGATCTCTATGCAAAAAGTTGGTGGGATGTGTGGCGCATACCATTCAAACCGCCATGGAATCAGGGCAGACGGAATATACCGTTCTTTATGAGACAGTCAGTAAAGAGACAGGCATAAATGTGGAATTCAACGATGCTATTTTAACTGCAGTTCACGAAATGCTTTTGGAACGGCCAGAGCTTTCGGCGCTGGAAGCGTCGGAAAAAGCCTTTCATCTGGAGGTCTCAAAGCAGCAGAACAGCAGCGAAAAGGAAAGCAGGCTGCCAAGGCTTGGGGATTTACTTGCCTGTGAGTGGACGAATCTTCACTTGATCCATAGTGAACTCGATCAGGCTCCAGTCACCATTGCCAAGCTGTCAAATACCACGCTAACTGAATCCGGGAGGACTGCCTGGGCGGATGTTCTTAATGCAAAGGTCAAACAGATCTATGCCGGCCCATACGGTGTGCAGATGGAAGTTATCGGGGTTAAAGCATCCAGGCTTGAGGAATTCTCATATATGCTCGACGGAGACTGCACCACAGAAGAGTTTAAAATGTGGGTGGGGGGAGCGGTAGTACCAAACCAGCAATTAGAAAAACCCTGCCTTGGATAAGCTGCCGCAGTTGCGGTGATTGATAATTAATCAAGGAGGAAATGAAAGTGGAAAAAGAAAAGGAAAGCAAGAAAGAACTTCAAATTACTGTTGATTATGAAGAAAAGAAACTGGAAGCAATGAGTTATTTTATGGAAGAAAAGAGCGTTACAATCGAATCTGCCATGCAGGAGCATCTAAATGAACTGTACGAGAAATATGTACCTTCTGCGATGCGAAGGTATCTGAACAGGAACGATTCACCGGAGCAGCAGCAGGACAGCAAGATTGGAACAAGGCAAGCGGCAGAACCGGGTCAGGGAAACATTTCCGCAAAGAAACGAGAAGATCGACGTCAGTCACGGGAGCAGAAGCAGAGCGAAGAACCCCCTTTAGCCGGGATGCAGGCGGAAGAACCTGCGGAAGAAAACAATCAAGGGATGTCCATGAGCATGTAGAGAGCAAAAGAAATAAAGGGAAGCAGCCAAAGGATCCAGTCTGTGATCTGGAAAATAGTTTTAAGCGCTGGAATGATTGTTATGAAAATGGAGGCGCCGATCCCTTCTGGCACGATGGATATAACTTGAACCTCATCCGCAGGCATATCCTGAGTTCTAAAATGGAAATCGAAGAGGAATATGGCGAAGGTGCTTACCCGGAAATTTATTATCGGGAGACGCCGTCGGAGGTACCAAACGAGTATATGGCAAAGGCCAGCGAAATCAGGGCGGGAGCGCGTAAGACTCTCGCCCTGTATCTTGAGGATGAAAATTATATGTATCTGTGGGAAGTGAAAGACAACATTCCGCAAAAGGCAGCGAGGCAACTTGGCCTCAAAAGCATACTTGGCTGCGCTTCCAGCCTGGAATATGCCATCCTTACCGACAATCTTCTGACGATGCGGCGGCATGGAAATGCAGAGGGGTATCTGTCTTCCTTTGCGTTTTGCGCTGAAAGAGTCCGGGAAATTTTGGGACATGCGGAGGAAAGCCAGGGGATGGTTATGAGCATGTAAAGGGGGTGAAAAAATGAAACAGGATACCGTGACCGTCAGTTTTGATGCTGCGAAGCTTAAAGCAATCAAGCTGTATATGAGCCGGAAAGAGGTCTCCCTTGAGCAGGAACTGGCGGAACAGCTTCAGAAGCTGTATGAAAGATACGTGCCTGTCAATGTCCGCGATTACATTGAAGAAGCGGAAAAAGGTGACTCGCATTCCAACCTGCCTCAACGGGAACTTAAAAAATGACCGTCTTTCAATTTACTAAGAACGGTCATTTTATTAAATCTTTATTTCAAAACCAGGGATTCCGGTCCTGACTCCTCTTGGGAAAGCTCCATGAAATCCTGCTGGCGTTGCTGAAGTGCAAGCTGCTCCAACTGCTGCACCCTCCCTTTCAAACCCTGACAAAGGGCATCCGTGCGCGATTCATCAATATAGGGAGAGGATAGGAGGAGCACCCGGAATTCCTCATCAATATCATTTAGAGCAGAAAAATTAATCCAATCCAGACTGCCTGCCAGGTGGATCTGCTCCCCATGTGTGGAGATGAAAGGATGACTGGGGACATCGTTCTCCGGATGAATGGCTCCGGTGACCTGGTCATGCCAGAGGCTGGTACCGCTGTCATAGACAGGAGCGGGACCGATCCATTCTAAGGTATCAACATTTCTTATGGCGCCAAAGTTTCCAA
>CAZTEH010000176.1:0-3849 GCA_964612345.1 uncultured Oscillospiraceae bacterium
ATAATCATGAGCCTTGCACCTGGCTCGATACGACTATTGATGAGGAACGACGACAGAAGTTCAAGAATACAGGTACTACTCCAACCGCTATTGACCGGTCCATCACGCAGCTTTTGCATCAGACCCACGTCGGCACCGATGCGGATCCCGTTAATATTATTTTTGGAGGACTACAGACTGCCCTGGCAGACTATACGGGAATGTCTCTGGCTACCGATCTTACCGATGTGCTTTTCGGAACTCCGCAGCCGGTGCTCACGGAAGCGAATCTCGGTGTTTTGGATGCGGATAAAATAAATATCGCAGTACATGGCCATAATCCATTGCTCAGTCAAATGGTGGTTTATGCCGCCAGAGAGATGGAAAAAGATGCCATTTCAGCCGGAGCAAAAGGAATCAACCTTGTCGGTATTTGCTGTACGGGTAACGAAGTGCTGATGAGAGAAGGTATCCCAACCGCATCGAATTTCGGTTCCCAGGAACTGGTCATCATGACGGGTGCGCTTGATGCGATGATCATGGATGTCCAGTGTATCGCCCCGGGCGTTAAGGATCTGTGTAACTGTTTCCATACAACATTGATAACAACCTCGAAAATTTCAAAGGTTCCGGGCTCAGTTCACATCGAGTTCAATGAAGAGAATGCCATGGAGGATGCCAGAAAGATCATAAAGCTGGCAATCACACAGTATGGCAAGCGCAAGCCGGAGCAGGTAAGAATCCCACAGTTTAAAAAACAGGTTGTAGGCGGATTTTCCTATGAATCCCTGATGGACCTCTTTGCTCACATCAATCCTGATTCACCGATCAGCGTTTTGACGGATGCGATAGAGGCAGGCGAGATCAAAGGAGTTTGTGCATTTGCAGGCTGCAACAACCAGAAGACCATACATGACCACGCGACCATAACGATTGCACAGGAACTGGCGAAAAAGGACGTTTTCATGGTATCCACCGGTTGTGCGGCAGGTGCTTTAGCGAAAGCGGGACTTCTTTCCTCGGAGGGAGTTGAAGCATATGCAGGACCGGGTCTCAAGGCCTTCATCAAGAGATTGGAAGAGAAATCAGGTTTGAATGCCGGATTGCCGCTCGTATATCATATGGGCTCCTGCGTGGATAATTCCAGAGTTGCCACCCTTTGGAGTGCAATGGCGAAAAATATGAATATCTCAATTCCTCAATTGCCTTTCGTTGCAAGTGCACCGGAAGCCATGTCGGAGAAAGCCATATCCATAGGCTCATGGGTAATTACCATGGGTATCCCATGTCATGTTGGCGTTCTGCCTCCACTGGAAGGCAGTGAGCTTGTATATGGAGTAACCACGAAGATAGCAAGAGATGTTTTTGGGGGGTATTTCATATTTGAAACAGATGCGTTTAAGGCAGCGGAAAAACTGTACGAAAGAATAGAAAAAAGAGCTTGGAAGCTTAAAGTGCATAAAATTGCGGCAGAGAAGTACAACAGTACACCTGCTCAGGTTTACGAAGGATAGGGGGGAGAGAATATGTCGAAGCATTTATTTACGCAGGCCTATGAAGGAGCTGTCGTTGCAACCAGTTATGCAGAAATATTACTGACACAGGCGATCCGTGAACACGGAGAGGACACCCCGGTAAGCTATCCGGATACGGCGTATAAGCTGCCGGTCATCACCGCCTTGAGCGGAGAAGATGTCAGTACATTGAAGGATCTGGTTCCGATTTTAAATCGGATCAGAATGACAAAGGTAAGAGATGATATCACTCTTGACGGAGCAAAAGCCAACGGCGAAGCGGCTTTTTACGCAGCAGAAATTATTGAATCCCTGCGTTATCTTAACGGGAATAACCCGCATGTAGATCCGTGGACCGGTTTTCTTACCGATCCGGTACTTAGAAAATTTGGAATTCAGCTCGTTGACTTTACCATTCCGGGTGTTGCGGTAATCTTCGGAAAGGCAAAGGACAGCAAAGCTGCGGCAAAACTGATCAAGGAGCTGCAGAGCAAGGGTATCATGTTGATGCTGGTGAATGAAATCATCGAACAGCTACTGGAAGAGAATGTTAAGCTGGGTATCGATTATATCGCGTTCCCTTTGGGGAATTTCACCCAGGCCATTCATGCGGTCAACTTCGCACTGCGAAGCGGGCTGGATTTCGGAGGAATTGCTCCCGGAAACAAAGCGGAACAGCTTCAATATCAGAGAAATCGTGTCCGTGCTTTTGTTCTGGCTCTTGGAGAACAGGATGAGGTCAGGATCGCGGCCCAATTCGGCGCAATCATGCTGGGTTTCCCGACCATTACCGATCAGCCGCTTGCGGAAGAGGTACCGGATTGGTACGTCTGTCAGCCTGACTACGACAAGATGGTGGCTTATGCTCTGGAACTCAGAGGAATCAAGATCAAGATCCTGGATATTCCGGTTCCGATTACCATAGGGCCTGCTTTTGAAGGCGAAGTCATCAGAAGAGCCGACGCCTACGTTGAATTCGGAGGCGGAAAGGCAACGGGTTTTGAACTGGTCAAGATGGTTGGTCCGGATGAGATCGAAGACGGAAAAATCACCATCGTAGGTCCGGAAATTGACGATGTCGAAGAAGGTGCTATTTTACCGATCGGTATCTATGTTAAAATATACGGAAGAAAGATGCAGCCGGACTTCGAAGGCGTGCTGGAACGTAGAGTCCACTACTTCGTCAATTATGGGGAAGGCTTGTGGCACGTTGCTCAGAGAGACCTCTGTTGGTTGAGAATCAGCAAGGATGCAAAAGAAAAGGGCTTCAAATTCAAGGATTTTGGTGAGATACTCGTCGCAAAATATAAATCGGAATTTCCTTCAATTGTAGACCGAGTTGAAGTCACCATTTATACCGATGAGGATAAGGTGAACGAAAAGATCGTCGAAGCCAGAGAATCCTATCATATAAGAGACTTAAGAATGGGTGATCTGACGGATGAATCCGTGGAAGAGTTCTACTCCTGCTTGCTCTGCCAGTCATTCGCACCAAACCATGTTTGTGTCGTTACACCGGAACGTGTAGGACTTTGCGGCGCAGTAAGCTGGCTGGATGCAAAAGCATCCTTTGAAATTACGCCGACAGGTCCAAATCAGCCAATTCTCAAGGAAGGCACTATTGATGAAGAGAAAGGCATATGGAGGAGCGTCAATGATTTTGTATATGCCAGCTCCAATAAGACCGTTGAGGAAGTCGCGTTGTATACCTTGATGGAACTCCCGATGAGCTCCTGCGGCTGCTTCGAGGCGATTATGGCCATCGTACCGGAGGCAAACGGACTGATGATCACAACCAGAGAGCATTCCGGCATGACTCCATGCGGTATGACCTTCTCCACCCTGGCGGGCGCTGTGGGCGGCGGTGTACAATCACCGGGCTTCATGGGCATCGGCAAGAGATACATCATCAGTAAGAAATTTATCAAGGCGGATAATGGTATCGGAAGAATCGTATGGATGCCGAAGGATCTAAAAGAACAGCTCAGGGAAGAAATGACCAAGATAGCGGAAGAAGAAGGTCTCGGCAGTGATTTTGTCGACAAGATTGCAGATGAAACCATCGGAACCGAAACGGATGAAATCATGTCCTTCCTGGAAGAAAAGCAGCATCCTGCTTTGACGATGGATCCGCTGTTCTAATTTGACCGAAAAAGTCGGGCAGAACATTAAATAAAAATTAAAAATAAATTCGCGCAGGAAATTGGGCTAGGCGCGACAGACGAAGGCGAAGAACGCGTATATAGACATACGCAAGTGAGCCTGAGGATGCCAGCAACGACGCATTGCACAAAATTAACAAGCGAGAAGAAGGAGATGTGAATTATGGCACTAACTGGATTAGACATTTTCAAAT
>CAZTEH010000177.1:0-3846 GCA_964612345.1 uncultured Oscillospiraceae bacterium
GGCTTTCGCCGCGCGAATAAATCGCATTGCGATTTATTCAGCAGACATTATTTATAGAAAGGCGTGATCATATGGCGATTATCAATATATCACCTGACACTGATATTACTGCTTTCATTGCTTCAGCTGCAGTGTCCGAAGGTGATGTTTTGCTGCTTGCCCAGGGAACCTACGACCAGGCAGTAATCATCAGCAAGAATTATGTGAGGCTTGTATCCAAAGACCGCAAAGCAGTATTTGACGGAGCTGATCTACTTGCCAATGCATTTTCTCTGAATGGTGTTACCGGTGTCGAAATCGATGGGGTCACTATTCAAAACTATCTGTCCATCGGGATATCTGTCTCAGGTGGAACTGGAAACCGCATCATTCGCAATCAAATCTCAGACATTGGAAATCGAGGAATCTCTGTCTCAGGCTCTACAGCCAATCTCATTTGGAAAAATCAGATCAAGAATGTATTTGACGGAGTGGAGCTTATCAGCTCAAGCACCAATAACTGGGTGATCGAAAACTCGGTAACGGATACCGCCGATGACGGATTTGAGGCTTTTCTTCCCAATGACCAGAATAACGCATTTCTCGGGAACCTTGCCCGCGATTGCGGAGGAAATTGCTTCGAAATCTTTGGAACAAATTGCCTGGCACTCAGCAACGCAGCTACTGATGGTTCCAGTTCCGGCTATTTAATTGCGGCTGGTAGCAATAGTGTAGCAATTGAAAATAGCGCCCAAAAATGCGTGGATGGTGTTCTTCTAGCTTCTCAGAATGTGTTCCTTGCTCTGAATGAGTTGAAAAATAACAATGGATCAGGCTTAGAAATTCGCACGGATTTCAACATTGCTGTATGGAACCGTATCACATTTAACCTTGATTCCGGTCTTGTTCTCGGCCCAAATTCAAATGGCAACTTTATTTATCAGAATAAGGTGGAGTGCAATACTCCTTTTGATATCGTTGCTGGCGGAACCGATAATAACTTCCTGAGAAATATTACAGGATGCAGACAAGATTGCCGTTCCTAGCGCAGAATTGTGAGAGACAAGAATACTCTTTTCAGGAAAGGTGGTTTTTTGAATGGATGTAACAGAAAAAATTCAAGCGATGATCGAGCGTCAGAAAGAGCTCATCGCAAAGATAGAGCTCTCAATGGGCAATGTCCCCGTGAAATGTAAAGACTATCAGCTGTTTGCTCTAGAACAGTTAAAATCAGAGTTGACGATATGGGAAGGAATGCTGTCGGAGCAAAAGTTATAATATAGAAATCAATCAAGGCTGAAGTTTCTTCAGCCTTGATTGATTTTGATCGCCAACCGGAAATCAGTCAGCGAATGCTTTGCGGAAAGTGAAAAACATTTTCAGGGTCATATTTGCTTTTTATCAAGCGCAGACGTTTTGCATTTCCGCCGTAATAAGCGTCAATATAGTCGAGAAGACCACCGTAAGGGAAATTAACATAGGAGCCCTGTGTGATCGATTTTAAATACTTAAATTTGCGACTCACCCAACGTTTGTTGTCAAGCGCATACTGTGCCTCTTCCCAGACGGACTGAATTAATAGGATATAGCTGGCGTCGCGATAAAAGAATGCGGTTTCATCCGGACTTTTCTCGCTGACCTTTCCCCCCAAAGAATACAAGTTTATGGAGGAATACACTGAGCCAATGGGCACATCCCGGATGAGACCGGCTGCCTCATAAATTTCCTGGGGATTGAGCGGTTTCACTACAAACCGGCCGGGTGACTTAAACTTTTCGGAATCCGGATAGATCTCACCGATTTTGGTGATTGCCTCATAAAAAGATAAATATTCCAGCGTTAGCCGGCACCCGTCCAGACTGATAATGGGCTGCAGCAAGCACTGCGCTTCTGCCTCCGTTCCGTAAAACAGGCCTCTGCCTGAAATGGCAAAATCATCTTCCTGGGAATGGTAGACGTTAGCCTGTGCAGACATTCTCTGATCCAGGTCATTCAGCCATTTTTGCCACACCCCAATAAATTTGGCCTGTTTTTTTTGATCTGTATCGGGATAATGGAATTGAAAGAAAGTGACCATGTCAACCTTGGGAGGGAGACGGAATACCATGGAAACAATGATTCCAAAATTTCCACCTCCGGCGCCTCTGCAAGCCCAGAATAATTCTTTGTTTTCAACTGAGTTTGCTTTTATGATCTTGCCTTCTGCATCAACCATCTCCAGCTCCACCAGACTGTCGCAGCCCAATCCCAACAGCCGGCAGGATAACCCCCAGCCGCCTCCTGTGGCATAGCCGCTTAATCCCACTGTGGGACAGGTTCCTCCGGGAAATGGATATCCCTCGAAGGATATAAAATCATAAAGCTGTTTATTATTGATACCGCCATCCACATACAGATGGTTGTCGATAATTCCAAGACTGTTCAAATTGCTGACATCAATGACCAGAACCTCATTTCCGGTGGAATATCCTTCGTAGTTATGTCCGCCGCTTCTGATCCTGATTGGAACACAATGGTGCCGTGCCCAAATCACGGCATTGGCAACATCCTTTTTGTCATTACAGTAAACGATGGCCAGTGGGAATCTTTGTATCGCCCGATTCCATACCTGCCTGGCCTCATTGTAAAAATGGTTTTTTCGGGTAATTACTTTACCCGTTAATCCATAAAAATATTGATTCAAAGTTGCACCTTCTTAATCTAATTTCAGATTGCATCTGCTTCGAGCAACCTTTCGGCATTTATTGTATGTTAGACGCCTTTCGCCATTCAATCGATCAAAGAAGGGATATGATTATAATATTGATAAGGCTGAGAAAGTGTGAAATAATGAATTGTAATTCATCTGTTAAGTCATAGAAGGGAGACGATATCTTGAAAGTTTCAACGGATCAAATCATCTACAATTTCTCAATGAAAAACAGCCCCATATTAAGCGTTCCAAGCGGTTCGGTTTTAGAGATCGATACATATGACTGCTTTTTCAATCAATTAAGAACAGCAGAAGATAAAATGGAGGCCCTTGACTGGGATCGAATCAATCCGGCGACAGGACCGATCTATGTGAACGGTGCGGAACCCGGTGATCTTCTGAAAGTCACCATCAATCGAATCGAAATCGATGATAAGGGCACGGTAGTGGCGGGAGAAGGGTTCGGTATACTGGGTGGAATCTTAAAGGGAATCGATACCAAAATTATACCGATTCGTGATGGAAAAGCCCAATTTTCAAAAGAAATTCAAATTCCCATTGACCCTATGATCGGGGTGATCGGTGTAGCACCAAAGGATGCAACGATCAATACCGGAACTCCCGGAAAGCACGGAGGGAATATGGATAACACCATGGTTGCTGAGGGGGCGATCTTGTATTTCAACGTAGAAGTACCCGGAGCTTTGTTTGCCTTGGGTGATGTCCACGCAGTCATGGGAGATGGAGAAATCGGTGTGTCCGGTTTGGAAATCCCGGCAAAGATCCATGTCACTCTTGAGGTGATCAAGGGCAAGTCGATCGCAGGCCCAATGCTGGAAAACTGTGAATACTGGTCCGTGATCGAATCAGCAGAAATAATAGAAGATGCGGTTCAAATGGCAACAGAAAGCATGTTTCGGTTTCTGACGGGCAAGCTGAATCTGAAAGACGCTGAAATCACTATGCTCATGAGTTTAGTTGGACAGCTGCAGTTTTGTCAGGTTGTTGATCCTTTGAAGACGGTCCGGTTTACCATGCCGAAAAAATATTTGGGTGAAATCAGAATAGAATGATACACCGTTAAGTTAATTGGTCGGGAGCATGTGCGTATCGCATGCTCTTTTTGTGCGACAGGCAGTCGCACCAGTCCTGGCTAATGCTAGGGCTGTTTTGCG
>CAZTEH010000178.1:0-3801 GCA_964612345.1 uncultured Oscillospiraceae bacterium
TTTTAATAATAAACAGCATCGTCACCCGCTGACTTTTATTTTGGAAGCTGCTGATGATATTGCTTATGTGACAGCTGATATAGAAGACTCTTACAAAAAAGGGTTATTTAATATTGATGAGTTTATTGTATTTTTTCAACAAGAAATAAGTAAGTGGCCAAGTGAGGAACAGAAAAAATGGTCCGAAGAGTTGATAGAGCAATTAGGAAAATACAGAAATAAGGATGAGCATACTACTGAGACAGAATTTAAAGCTTTTCAATGCTGGGTTAATTTTACCCGACACTGGCTGCTTTACAGTGCGGCTTATGGATTTGCTCGTAATTATGAAGCAATTATGGAAGGATTATTTCAAAAGGAGATTATAAAAGGTACAAATCATGAAGGCTCCATGAAAATTTTAAAAAAGGCGATGGCTAAATTTACTTTTAATAACAATAGTATTATCAAATTAGAACTTGCGGCAGAAAGTATTATTTCTGGATTACTAGATCGCTTTATTCCAGCCGCAATCGATTGGGAAGTTAAAAGTAATGCCAGATTGAGCAATAGAAAAGCGGAGGAAAAATTAATGACGCTTGTTTCGGATAATCATAAAGAGGCGTACTATAAGAATTGTAAAGCAGATGACGAGAAATACAATCTTTATCTAAGATTATTGCTTATAGCAGATTTCGTCAGTGGTATGACAGATACTTATGCAAAAGATCTTTATCAGGAACTTGAAGGCATATATTAATTTGTTTTAATAAAAAACTCTTACCACTAGGTAGGAGTTTTTTATTGGTTAATTTAGGGATCGAAATCATTTGGCGGAAGTTGCAGGATGATATATTGCTTATGTTGAGAGAAAGTCCGGTGGACTTCCGAATTAAAAGCTTCTTATATAACACATTTGACTTTAATATTTACGATGTTATAATTTATATAAACGATTATCGAATATTTGTCTTGTGGTTAAAAATAAAAACTTGAGGAGGTTCTAAGATGGGTATTAAGAATTTCAAATCGGGGGAAGAGCTCTATAATGAAAAGCTGAAAAGAGTGCATGACTGCATAGAATTGAAGGTTCCCGACAGGGTTCCCATCATTCCGGTTATGCAGGGGTTTATACCCTACTATGGGGGCATAACCCTTGAAGAAGCGTTGAATGATTATGATAAGGCGGAGAGTGCCTTTGATAAGTTTTATAAAGATTTTGAACCCGATCTGGCCTGGGATCCGGTACTGATGTATCCGGTGAATGCCTTTAAGACTTGGGATTTGAAATGGATGAGATGGCCGGGCCATAAGGGCCTTGGACCGAATACCATGTATCAGTTCCTTGAAAATGAGAACATGACCGAAGACGAATATGATGAACTGATCTATGATCCCACATGCTTTATTGCTAGTAAATGGATACCGAGAAGTTTCGGAAATTTGGAAGCATTTAAACATTTGGAAAAGCTGAGGGACTCGCTGTGGCTGGGATTTTTCAACTCATTTTTCCCATTTTCCACAAAAGAAATGCAGCAGTCGTTAAATGCTTTGGTGAGAGGTGCGGAGCAGATGTCCGAATGGTATGATTTTCTTGCCAGGTACTCAGACAAGCTTCAGAAAAAAGGCTTTCCGGTCGCATGGGGCGCATTTGCCTTTGCTCCATTTGACATGCTGGGGGATACATTGAGAGGAACGACAGAAATACTGTTTGACCTGAAGGATAGGCCTGAAAAGGTTTTGGCAGCAGTAGACAAGTTGACTCCTATCGCGATAGAATCTGCAATACGCGGAGCTGCAGGCACCGGACGAAAATTTGTATGGATATGGCTGCACAAGGGAATTGATGAATTCATGTCGGACGCCGATTACAAGACGTTCTACTGGCCCAGCTTGAAAAAACTGATTAATGGGCTGATTGACGCCGGACTCACTCCCATGCTGTATGGAGAGGGAAAGCTGAATTCAAGACTGGAAATCATGCGAGACGTGCCAAAAGGAAAGGTTGTCTATCATTTTGAGTATGTTGATATGCCTAGAGCGAAAGAAGTCCTGGGTGACATTGCATGCATATCCGGCAATGTTCCAAATTCCATACTGCATTTTGGGACGGTTGATGAAGTTAAGGAATACTGCAAATACCTTATAGACAATTGTGCGAAAGACGGCGGATTCATGATGGATACCGGAGGTTTACTCGACGATGCCAAACCTGAGAATGTGAAGGCTATGTTTGATTTTACCAGGGAATATGGCAGATATAGATAATTTAATTTGCAAATTTATAGATTAAAAGGAGTTATGGTATGTCTATTTTAAATCAAATCTCTGAAGAATTACAAATGGGAAATGCGAAAGATGTTAAGGAGCTGGTGCAGCAGGCTATTGATGAAGGCATCCCAGCTAAGGATATACTTGAGCAAGGCCTTTTAAACGGTATGGGTGTGATTGGCGGAAAATTCCGCAATAATGAGGTCTTCGTTCCCGAAGTTCTGGTAGCGGCCCGAGCTATGAACATGGGCATGCAAATCTTAAAGCCTCTGCTGGCGGATGCTGACGTGAAAGCCAAAGGCAAGGTTGTACTGGGAACCGTCAAAGGAGATCTTCATGACATCGGCAAAAATCTAGTTAAAATGATGATGGTAGGCAAGGGATTGGAAGTCATCGATATTGGGATAGACGCAGCGCCGGAAAAATTTATTGAAGTGGCAAAAGCTGAAGGTTGTAAAGTTATCGCGTGTTCTGCACTGCTGACCACTACCCTGGGCGTCATGCAGGAAGTTGTAGATGCTTCAAAAGCCGCCGGCATCCGTGATCAGGTTTCGATCATGGTTGGCGGCGCTCCCGTCACCCAGGCCTTCTGCGACAAGATCGGTGCTGATATTTACACCGAAGACGCTGCTTCCGCTGCAGAAAAAGCTGCTGCTTGCTACATAGCTTAATCAATCTTTAATTGAGGAAGCAGTCGCTTTATCAGGAGGAACGAAGACCTGACTTGGAGGAATTTACCAATGAAAAAGTGGAGAGAACTGATCGATGTGGCCGTGTCCTTAGGTGCCCCAAAAGCATCTTTGATATCCGTAGAGGATATTTCTTTTGAACCGGCCTTTCGAAATGCATGTATACAGAATTTCTGCGGTATGTATGGACGCAGTTGGATGTGCCCACCAGACGTAGGCCCGGTGGATGAGCTTATTTCAAGAGCGAAGCAATATCGATACGCATTGGTATTTCAAACAGTATTTCCCTTGGAAGATTCGTATGATATCGAGGGAATGCTGGATGCGGGAAGACGTCACAACTATCTCGTACGGACCCTTAGTGATCAAATGAAAGGGGAGCTGTTTTTGTGTCTGACGTGTGGGGCGTGTATGGTTTGCGACTCCTGCACCAAGGTAGAAGGAATTCCTTGTCGATTTCCAGAGAAGGCCACAGCGTCATTAGAAGCTTATGGGATTGATGTTTCACAACTGGCCAAAGCGTGTGAGATGAGTTATATAAATGGAATTAATACGGTAACATATTTCGGTGCATTTCTTTTTGACAAATTACAATCATTGAAAAACATATAGTTGAGTATAAAAAATAAGTCTGTCATGCCGCCAATGTCATTTAGTTAATTCTAATTGACATGAAATTGAACCAAGTGATAAAAGGCAATTGAGATAATAATTATTTTAATTGCCTTTCTCTCTATGGAATCAAGATTTTGGGACATAAGAAAAAGACAGATTGAACTATCTGCCGGAAAGATTTGAAGGCGCATATCTATAATGGTCTAAGAAAACTCGACAAAGAAATGGCCTGAAAATAATGAACCTG
>CAZTEH010000179.1:0-3800 GCA_964612345.1 uncultured Oscillospiraceae bacterium
ATTTTCGCCTCCTTTCTTAGCACAACACCATACCACAATGAGAGTTCAAAAGCTACAAATAAAGAATTCTTTATTTATAGCTTTATCAAGAAAAATAAATTATCACGAATAAACGCTGAAAGTCTGTTTTTACCGGAAGCAACGCCTGAATATTCGTGATAATTCTATCCTCAAAAATCGGACTGCCTGCCGGCGGAGTGACCCAATTCGTGATAACTCGTATAAATCATAAGGAATGTTCGCATAATGCTGGTAGCGGGAGCAAGCCCCGACTATTACAACCTCAGAAGGTGCATTATGAACAAAATCAGTATTCAGGAATTGGCGTTACAAGCCGTCGACACGATGATCAAGGAAGGTTACAAGCCAATTACAGCTTGGTGGCAGTATGAGAATAATCTGGATGCAATCGTCAAGCTGCATGAACAACGCGGGCAGCATGTTCTGTCTGAAGATACGGTATCCCTATATAGCAAGGATGCAAAAGGGCGATATGAGCGCGGGGAGATCAGCTACAGCCATTTTCGGTTTTTGGCAAACTCTGCGGAACGATTTGTCGAGTATTCTGCAACAGGAAGCTGGTGTAAGCGCAAGTGCGGCACCAAATCAAGCTTAACCGAGTATTTTGACGCCGTAATAAGCGAGGTCAGAGATGATTTGGACAAAAACAACAGCTGGTGCGAGAATACACTGGCCAGATACTATGGAGCTATTCGGCAACATATTACATGGCTTATACAGGAAGGCTTTACAGACTTCAGCAGCGTATCTGCGGAAACCATCCGTTCCTACTTCATGCATTGCGCGCAAAAGTTCTGCGGATACTCGCTTATGTTTACTAAGACATGCTTGAAAAAGCTTTATGCCTGTCTGAAGAAAAAGGGCTTTACCACAGATGCCTTTGAAATGGTTTTCGCATTTCATGTCCGCGTAGATAAAAAAATACTGCCTGCTGTTCCAAAAGATGAGATCGCTGCTGTACTGTCTGTTATTGATAGAAATACTTTTATAGGCAAGCGTGACTACGCAATCATACTTTTGGGAGCGGTGACAGGGCTGAGGGAAGTGGACATCGCTAATCTTAAGCTTACAGACATTGACTGGAGGAAAGGCGAAATCCGGATAAGCCAAAAGAAAACCAATACACCATTGGCGTTGCCGTTAACAAAGGATGTAGGTAAGGCGCTGCAGGACTATATATTGAACGGCAGGCTAATGCCTGTCTACAAACCGGAAAAGCTGGAAGACAATCTCTTTCTTTGTGCTATAGGACCCCATAGAGGGATCAGAAGATCTGGAGTTGGAAGAGTATATGAAAATCATCGCATCAGGGCAGGGTTTCAAAGCAACAACAAATTTCATGCTCTGCGGCGCACAATGGGGCGCGATATGGTAATTGCCGGAGTTCCAGTTGAAACTGTTGCACAGGTGCTTGGCCATCGTGATACAAACTCTGCTAAGCAATATATTTCATTGGACAGTACGCACTTGAAAGAATGCTCCCTAGATTTTACAGGCATTGAGCCAGTGCAGGGGGTGAGGTAATGGACGGATATGTCAGCGGCTTCGGAGATGGAATACAGGCTATGGCAGACTTCAGGGAAACATTGGGCTTGAATTCATATGGGTATCTGCTCAAATCGTTTGACAAATTCTGTTCGGAGCATTATCCGCAAACCTGTATTCTGGTGCGGAGTATGGTGTTAGATTGGCTAGCGAAGGAATCAGAACATCGTAATGATCTCAGTCACAGTGCTACCGCAATTCGACAGTTTGGAAAGTATCTTGCTTCTACTGGACAGAGGACCTATATTTTACCGGACGACGTCTGTAGAAATACATCGACTTTTGTTCCATATATTTTTACGGATGCAGAGCTGAAATCATTTTTTCATGCCGCCGACAATCTGAAAATTACACGGCCTCAGAATTTATACGATGGAGCCATTGCACCTGTTTTATTCCGGCTATTGTATACCTGTGGCCTACGCCCCAATGAAGGCAGAGAATTGAAGCGAAGCCAGATCAATTTTGAAACAGGGGAAATCAAAATTGTACACAACAAACAAAGACAGGAACGAATTGTTGTAATGTCTGATGACATGCTTGGGCTTTGCAGGCAGTATGACCTGCAGCGCTCTATATTTGCAGAAGGCAGCGACTACTTTTTCCCTTTGCATGGAGGGAATCCATATACTGGCCAGCAAATGAACCGTCTGTTTACTCGGTGCTGGGAAAACGCTAATCCCGAAATAGAACGGTCAAAATTACCATCGGCACGCCCATATGATTTGAGGCACCGATTTGCAACAGCAGTTATGCAGCGATGGCTGGATGACGGGCGTGATTTATATGCGATGCTGCCATATCTGCGCTCTTATATGGGTCATAAGGAATTTTCTGGCACGGCTTATTACATTCACCTTCTGCCTGAAAACCTTGTCAGATCATCTGGAATCGACTGGTCTGTATTCGAAGACTTGATTCCGGAGGCGGCACAATGAAAGCGGTTAAGGACATCATGCTTTTTAATCTGATGCACGACTACTTCAAGGTCTATCTGCCCAAGCATAAAAGACTGAGCCCCAACACCATCAGATCTTATCAGGGGACATTGGAATTATTTTTGGATTTCATAAAGTCTGAAAAAAATATCCGGCTTCCGGACATAACATTCGACATGATTAATGCAAAAACAGTCATCGCCTTTCTCGACTGGCTTGAAGAAGAACGAGGTTGCGGAGTATCTACACGGAACCAGCGACTGCAGTGTATACGGTCTTTCTGCGCGTTTGCGGCAGATACCGAACCGATGGCAGTAATTCATAAGGATGAAATTTTAAAGGTAAAGTCCGTACCCGTTCCGGAATCCAGCATCGTTGAGTACATGAGTGAAGCTGCTGTTAAAGCTGTCCTGTCCCAGCCGGATACAAAAACGCAAAAGGGAATACGTGATTTGTTTTTGATGGTGCTGCTATACGACACTGGAGCCAGGATTCAAGAAGTCCTCAACATACGCATGAGAGACCTACAATTTCGAGGCACACCGATGGTGACCCTTTTAGGAAAAGGACAAAAGATTCGCAACGTCTCAATGATGGGGACGACAGTAGATCATTTTAAGAGATACGCCGGTATCTTTCATTCTGGAGAAAATTCCTATTCGGAACAGTTCCTTTTTTATGTCAGAAGAGACAATGAGAAAAAGCGGATGACAGAAGATAACGTCCGCCGCTTTCTTCGAACTTATGGTGTCTCCGCTAAAAAAGTCTGCCCCGAAGTTCCTGAAAATGTTCATCCCCATCTATTCCGCCATTCACGTGCAATGCATCTTTACCAGCATGGCATGCCGCTTGCGCTGATATCTCAATGGCTGGGGCATTCTGACGTAGAGACTACGCTTATTTATGCTCATGCAGACACAGAGATGAAGCGAAAGGCTATTGAAGCCGCCACGCCTCAAGACAGTCTTCTTAGAGAACATTTGGATTTGGAACGCTGTATTATCAGCGATGAGGAAATGATTAAGCGATTATATGGGCTGCGATGATATTGATCCGTATTATCACGAATTGGGTCACTCCGCCGGCAGGCAGTCCGATTTTTGAGGATAGAATTATCACGAATATTCAGGCGTTGCTTCCGGTAAAAACAGACTTTCAGCGTTTATTCGTGATAATTTATTTTTCTTGATAAAGCTATCCCCAATATTACCAAAGATAAATTGGCTGGAGCCCATATTCTGAGGCGATGCGCTGTGTGCTGATATCCGCCTCTTCCCTGCTTATTTTTCCTGTATC
>CAZTEH010000180.1:0-3787 GCA_964612345.1 uncultured Oscillospiraceae bacterium
CAGTGGACAGTGATTATCATGATGCGGAGCTTATCTTTGTGGATGTGGGGCAGGGGGCGTGAAGTAAACCATATAGAAGCCACTCGCCTTAAACTTATTCCCCAGTCGGTTGCAAACCTTTCATTTTTGTTATATTATGGTTTTATTGTTAACAATATGTCGTAAGGTGGTGTAAGCAGCTGTGGACCGAGTAACAAAGCTTGATAGGAAAATAGGGAATGGATGCACGGAACCCTTACTTGGTATGGTTGAAGCAGGTGATGAATCAATCTTATCAGTTATAAAAACCAAGGATAATATACAAGGAGTACTAACGGTAATAAATGAGTTAATCTGTTATCATTTAGCTAATGCATTAGGTTTAAAAATGCCTCGATCCGGGGTAGCGCATATTGGCGAGGAATGTAATGTTGCCGATGATCTTATTAGTCAAGGTGATTATGGATCTTGTTTCTATTCTGAATATCTGAAATCAGCATTACTTAATCCAGGAGTTCTTTCAAGCGTTAAAAATCCAGAAATATTTCAAGAAATTATAATCTTTGATCATATAACATACAATAGTGATAGAAACTTAGGCAACTTGTTGCTTACTTCAAATAAAGGTGATAAAATACTATTTGCTATTGATCATACTCATGTTTTTAAGAATCAAACTTTATGGGATTGTCAATGCTTAAATAGGGGAATCCAAGAAAACGATTATTTAGACACAAAAATTATAGAATATAATAATGTTATATATAGTATGTTTTTTGGGTATAAATCTATTGGTATAAATGAATTGAAAAGCGTTGCTGATAGATATCAAGAAATAATAACAAGGGATCTTCTAGATGATATTATTATAATGATCCCGAATGATTGGTCGATTAATGACAATGATGTAACCGCATTAAAAGATTATATTCTGTACAGGGTTGCACACTTAGATGATATTTGCAATATGATTATAAATTATAAGGATGGAGGTGAAATATTATGAATCTTGTTAATCAAATAAAGTTTGCAGTATTGAGCTATTATCCTTCTGTTATTGCAACTGAAAATATGAACATAGGGATAATATTTCTAAACGTCAATTCAAACGAGAGAAAATTCTTCACTCTAAAAAATTGGAGTCGATTGCAAAGCTTTGATGACGAAGTTGATATAGGTTTTATGAAAGATTATCTAAAGGGCATGAAATCTCAAATTGAGGAAAATTTAATCAATAGAGATAAAGTGTTTGACCTAGAGGAATTCATAAGACATTATGTAAATGAATTGAGATTTTCGGAAGTCCAGAATGTCTTTGTTGAAGATGCTGACGATTTTATTATGCTTACTAGGAAAGTTCATATGAGAAATGATTTCGATTTGAAAGAAAGATTAAATCAAGATAGCGAGCTTAGATATATCAAAATGATTATGAGATCCAATAATGTTGAATTCTCAAATAAACCGGTAGTTGGGATTTTTGATGAAAATATACTTTTTGATTATACAGTAGGAGATTTAGGTTTTAAAAACTTTGTTTTCGAGGATAAAAACATAAAAAGTATGATAACCACAGCAAAGTATTGGGCATATAACGCACTAACTTTAAAAGATAAATACAGAACTGTTTTTGTTTATGATGATGATAGCAACAACTCAAGTGAGTTTAAAATCATAATGAACATCCTGAGAGCAAATGCATTTAAGGTCATAAAGGGTAATGAAGTCATGAATTTTCTAATTAATGAAGAGAATTTAAAATTGGAAAACCAAACCGAATTCAGCATTCAATTAAACTAATGTAACTTAATAGAAATCCCCTCGCCTGAGGGGTATTTTTTTACCACTTGGTCTATAAGAAATAACATTTCATACATTTTTTCTTACATTTCATATATTTGTCCTTGCAGCATGAATTATAGAATGCTACCATGAAATCAATCCACTTTCTCAGGCTGTGTAGGTAGGAGTGAATGCCCCGGCGTAATGCTGGGGCTATTTTAATAATCAGAATCTCCCACAGCCTAAAATAGAGTCGCAGAACGCACGTTCTTTTCTGCCGAGGGGGTTTATACCTAAATTCGGTTTTCGTTTGTCTACGACGAGATTTCAGTCCCATACAGGCGTAAACAGCTATTATTAATACAGGGGTTTAAAGTCTCACGAAAACATAAATGTGAGGGCAGTGTCGAATCCTTACTGTTGAATGCTGGAATAATTTGGAGTATGATGAAAGCAAAAAACGGAGGTAATGCAATGGATCCTAACGACAGAATTATCGAATTGTTAAAGGCAATATTGGCGCGGCTCGAAGATATAGACAGTAATACCTCAAGTACTGCTTCAGAGGCATCAAGCATTGAATCGAACACATCGAATCTTGAGAGAGAATTGTCAGATATTAAGAGCAAATTGGATTACATAATTATGAGCATGCCTGAACAATAAATTCAAACGAAGCAGAGAACCATCCCAGCGGTGGTTCTTTAACTTACAGGGGGGGTTATAATGAAAAAGAGGAATCAGCATTATGTGCCGAAAAAATATCTGGAGTATTTTACCGACCCATTAACGCCAGAAGGACAAACTCCTTATGTTTGGATTTATGATCGGAAAACTGAAAAAGTGAAACCAAGAGGCCCGGGAAATATAGGTCATTTACCGAAATGCTACAATATTTTTGACTCAGAAGGCAATTCCTCATATATTGTTGAAGATCAATTGGAACTAATTGAGAGAAAGGGAAACATTGCATTAAAGAAGTTTGCGGAATACAAACGCCTATCAAGAAAGGAACGGCTAGGTATGGGTGAATATGTATTTTCGATGGCACTCCGGGTACCGAAATATTGGGAGCGGTATAGCTATATGGTTGAATCTGGTGAGATTTATAAGCTTTCTAACGACAGGATTAAGTTCAGTGACCTGCCTTCAACATTACCTATGGATTCTATTCCTCGAGTAATCCATGCAGGCCAGTTACTGCTTCGGATGGAATGGTCGTTACTGGTTGCTCCAGAAGGAAAGCATTTTATAACTTCGGATAATCCAGTTGTTGTGAAAGACCTTAAAAATCCAGATAAGCCGTGTGGTTTTAGCAGTAGTGGTTATGTAGAAGTTACTTTCCCTGTAAATCGAGATATGTGTTTACTCGGAAGATGGGCGAGATTTCGAAGAGTAATCGAACATATTACAGCAGAAGAGGTTGATGAAATAAATTTCGAAACATTTAAGTATTCAAAAGATCACCTCTATTCAAGCACAAGCGAAATTCATAAGGCTATCATACTAGTAAATCATTTGGTGAACGAAGGAATGATTAAGTAATTTTGCGTTAATTATTTTGAAAGGGGCATGGATTGGTGTAAAACCTGGTGCAAATCTTGGAGTATTATTCATTTTTTGAGGACGTGAAAGACCTTGCATTTATCAAAGATAGTCTTTTCGAAGAGAGAGGAATGCCCATACGGAAGCAACTGACAAAAAACATACCAGAGAACCCTCACCGGACATGCGAGAAGGTGAAAAACCCTTGTATAATAAAGTAAATTTTACCGAGACTGTTAAGTCATAAAGCTGATTTTTTCTTACCCTGAATTTTTGAGATTACCCGGTAGATCACATCTAATATAATATACCAAAGCAGGAAGGTTATTATACCTCCGAACCAGGCACCCTCAAAAAAGCTACACCTAAGAACATTGGCAACGCAAGCCAATACGCCTACAACGGCAGCAGCTATCAGAATATTACGCTTGTATCCGTTTTTGACCAGCATGTCGGTCAGATGCTGGCGGTCTGTGGCGGA
>CAZTEH010000181.1:0-3606 GCA_964612345.1 uncultured Oscillospiraceae bacterium
GTTTCATCATCGGACCTCTATACATCGGAGTTTGGTTCCTTGGAGCGATCATTGGCGATTTTGGTATCGTTCTGGGCGGAACCAACGCAGGGTTATGGGATGCTGCGACTGCATCTGCAATCAAATCCTCACTTGGTATCGGACTTATGGTAGGAACCGGCGTTGGAATCATTGTGAAGGGCATCCTTCCTAAAGCAAAGGAAATCTTTGGACCGATGTTCAGCAAAGATGCAATGTCCGGCGGTTTTGTAAACCTGAGATGGGCACCGATCGCAATGGTACTTTTAGCATTTGTATTTACAACAGTATGTGGTATGGGTGTTGTTTCAAGTATTATAACCATTCTCGGAGTATGGCTTGCAACCTCCATGTCTGCTCAGATCGTTGGACAGACAGCAATCAACCCAATGGAAGTATTTGGTATTATCGTACTGCTTGCTGCAAAGGCTGTTTCCAGTATTGGTCAGACAGAAGCCTTTTTAGTTGCAGCGATTGTAGCGGTTGCATGCGGTTTAGCCGGCGACGTAATGAATGACTTTAAAGCAGGACATATCCTTCATTCTGATCCAAAAGCACAGTGGCTTGGTGAATGTATTGGTGGATTAATCGGCACATTTGTATCGGTAGGCGTGTTTTATATCATATTAACCGCATATGGACCGGCAGCCTTTGGTAATCCGGAAGGATTTATTGCACCTCAGGCTGGTATGGTAGCTGCTATGGTTGGCGGAATTCCTCATATGACTTCATTCTTGATTGGGCTGGTAGCAGGCTGTGTTCTATACATCGTTAACTTCCCGGTTATGACGCTTGGACTTGGCGTATACCTTCCATTTTATCTGTCAGCGACAGCATTCATCGGCGGTGCATTAAGATTCATCGTACAGAAAGCTGCTCCTGAATGGGATAAGAAGGGCACAGGAATGATCATCGCTTCCGGTTTACTTGGAGGCGAAGCCGTAATCGGTGTAATCATAGCACTGATTCAGGCCGTACAAGGCATGACCGCTATGTAAGCGATAAAAACTAACGTTTCATCCAAATAGTTTGATACATAAAATGGGCAGAACAGATGATTTCGTCTGTTCTGTCCCACTTTAAAGGATGGGGGAACTGATAATGAAAGAAATTAAAATTACAGATATAAAGGGAATCAAGGTTGGACACGCACAGGACTTAAAAGGTGCTTCCGGATGTACGGTGATTATCTGTGAAAAAGGAGCCTGGGCCGGTGTGGACGTAAGAGGCGGCGGCCCAGCATCCAGGGAAACGGAGTTGCTGAAGCCGGTCAATATGGTGGAACAGATCCATGCAGTCATGCTCAGCGGAGGCAGTGCTTATGGCCTTGACGCCGGTTCGGGTGCCATGGAATATCTGGAAGAAAACAATGTTGGCTTTGATGTGGGCGTAGGAGTCGTTCCCATCGTTTGCGGCGCTTCTCTCTTCGACCTCGTCGTTGGCGATCCAAAATGCAGACCGGATAAGGCAATGGGATATGAAGCCTGTAAAAATGCGGGCAGCGGGCCGGTAACAGAAGGCAACGCAGGTGCCGGAACCGGAGCTTCCGTCGGGAAGTTCCAGGGAGTTGCCCATATGATGAAAAGCGGACTTGGAACCTATGCGGTGCAGATCGGAGAGCTGCAGGTGGCTGCAATCGTAGCAGTCAATGCACTCGGTGATGTGGTGGATGTGGATACAGGAAAACGAATCGCGGGACTGCTCAATGAAGATAATACGAAACTTTCCAACACGGAAGAAACCATGTATGCACAGTATGCAGAAGATAAGAATGTCTTCAGCGGAAATACCACCATCGGCTGTGTCGTAACAAACGCGAAGCTGACCAAGACGCAGGCCAACAAGCTGGCCTCCATCGCGCATAACGGTTTTGCAAGGGCCATCCGGCCGGTGCATACCATGGCAGACGGCGACACCATCTTTGTCATGGCCACAGGAGAGGTGGAGGTAATGCCGGATGCAGTCGGTGCTCTTGCAACGGATGTCATGGCAAGAGCAATCAACCGGGCAGCCAGAATGGCAGAGCCTGCCTATGGATTGAAGGCGGCAAGAGACTTCGAGTAAATATTTAAATGGAATCAAGTTTTACAAAGTTTAATTTCCGTTGGTCGAAGGTAGCGAAATACTTCAGGCCGACGGATTTTATCATTTCTACAGCAAAATCGTACCGATAACCAAGATCTTTGGTCCGGTGGGCGTCGGAACCGATGGTTATGATTTCACCGCCGAGGTCACGGAATAATTGCAGGATCTCTTTGGCCGGAGTGGTTCGTTCTCCCATTCCGTAACGGAAGCTTGACGTATTGATTTCAATGCCTTTGCCGTCTGCAATGATGATCTTTAATATTTCTTCAACCAGCTCCATGTAAACGGAAGAAGAAGGGATACTGTCGGTATAGCGGTCTATGATATTAAAATGTCCCAGGACATCATATTCTTTATATTTCAATAGGCAATCGCGCATACAAGTATAGAAAGCGACGTAGGAATCCTCGGCAGAACGGTGTTCAAAAAAGCCGCTTCGGTATAATTCATGACCCTCCGCACAGTGGAAGGAGCCGATAATAAAGTCGTAATCGAACTCTTTTGTCCGGGCTTTGCACTTTTCCAGAATGATGCCGTGCTGGATGCCGATTTCAATGCCTTTTAACACTTTGATCCTGCTCTTGTATGCTTCTTTCGCTTCGTTTAATGCTTTGTGATAGCTGGTAAAATCCAGCTCAAATGGGAATTCCAGATCGGGATAATCCGGGTCATAATGATCGGTGATCGCCATTTCCCGGATGCCCATTTTAATGGCGGCTTCGATCATTTCCTTCATGGGTGTGCTGCAGTCATCGGAAAAGGATGAGTGTGTGTGATAGTCATACATGTTATAATTTAATCTCCTTGCTGTTTTCTGTTGAGTTTTGCTGAAAAACAGAACCTGTACTTAGAAAATTGTGGCTTGTTTCGCAGTCGCTATGGTATAATGATTTCATAAATTAACTATAACAAAAAAAACGTCTTTTGAAAAGGGTATGGGGGATGTCTGCGGATCTTAGAGAGAAGGAATTGATACAAAAGGCTAAAACAGGGGATGAGAGTAGCTTCGAGTCTCTTATTTTGAGTTGTCAGAGCAGAGCATTCAATATCGCCATCCGTTATTTAAAGAACGAAGAGGATGCAATGGATGCGTTGCAGGAAAGCTTTATCAAGATTTTCAGACATTTGAACTCCTTCAAGGAAGACAGCAGATTTGACACCTGGGTTTATCGAATCGTCGTAAATACCTGCAATGACATGCTCAGGAAGAACAGCAATCAAAAGATCACCGACAGCATCTTCAAAACAGAGGATGAAAGGGAGACGATCATTGAAATACCTGACATAACGGGCTCTCCGGAAGAGGTTTTTGACAAAAAGGAAAAGACAGAGCATATTCTATCGTGTCTTGAAAAACTGAACCGGGAACAAAAGGAAATTATTATTCTCCGTGATATCCACGGATTCTCCTATGACGAAATCAGCGAGATCCTTGAATGCTCCATCGGTACGGTGAAATCAAGGATCAACAGATCAAGGCTGAGGCTGCGGGAAATCCTGCTG
>CAZTEH010000182.1:0-3566 GCA_964612345.1 uncultured Oscillospiraceae bacterium
CACTATCGCTGACGCTCTCGATCCATTCATAAACGGGCCTTGGTGCATCCAGGGCATAAACAGGGTAAACCAGTATATTTAAATCGATATCCTTGATTTCCTGCTCCGGAAAAGCATCCTTTTTCTCTTGTAATGATTCACCCAGATTCTTGACCATAACGGCAAGCCCTCGGCTCTTCAGTTCTTTTTCAAAAGCGTCAGCGATCCTTCTCGTTCCTCCGGTCCCCGAAAAATAGATGAGCCGTACACGGTTGACTTCTTTAAAATGGTCCATTTTGTTCCCTCCATTCTTTATGATTTTATGCCGAGCAAAAGATTGATATATTGAAAAGCCACGTTACGGTTATCCGTTTCTCCGGGAGGCATAAAGCCTATGATTCGGAAAAAACTCAGACCATAAATCATGGCCAGAAGTGCATAGGCCGTTTCTTTTTCGTCCATTTTTTCTGCCTTATGCGCTTTCTTGGCATATTGGATCAGGAGAGTGATTCCCTCGATGTCCGCAGCATAGATCTTACTGAGAATTTTTTTGATTTCATCATCATTGGCTGCTTTTGATAAAAATTGTCCGAACAGACTTGCGATCTTTTTCTCGGGTAGACGAATCTTATCAACTCCGTCCAGAGCGGAAACATTGATCGTATCTTCGTTCTCCTCATTGACTGGAGGCAGTGAAATCTCCACGACGCTTTCAACCATCTGAATCGGCGTCATATCCTTTGTAATGGAGCTTTCGATTTTTAATTTATAAGAGCTCATGAATGCTTTCAGACATTCCAGGGTAAGCTGACGCTTCGTTTTAAAATAATATGTAACGATCCCTTTTGAAAAACCTGCTCTTTGAGCAACCATATCCAGCGTCGTCTTATCCATGCCGTAGTCGCAGAAGCAATCCAACGCAGCATTGATCGCCTCCGCTCTTCTTACGGGCTCCATTCCAATCTTAGGCATTCCGCTTCCTCCATCTTTATAACATAGGTAATATTTTTATTTTATATTGACCAGTCAGTATAAATAAATATAGCACTTCCCCCTTGCTTTGTCAACAGGGGTCAATCCTGAAATTCTGATATTATTTTGGGACGACTCGGCACAATGATTTCCACACTGGTTCCTTCATTTGTCCTGCTTGTGATTTTCATTTCCGTTCCAAATTTCAGCTTTAATCTTCCATTGATATTCGTGAGACACATCGAAGTGGTTCCATCACTGAAAATATCCCGTATTTTTACCTCTGACATTCCGACGCCATCATCTTTCACACGGATATGGGTATCTCCTTTTTCGTTCCATACCTTGATTTTCACGGTGCCGCCTTCCGCTCTCGGCATGATTCCGTGCCGCACGGCATTTTCGACAATCGGCTGAATGCAAAGCATAGGGATCAGGACATGAGGATTTTCTTCCATCTCGTATTCCACATTGAGTCGGTCCTGGAATCTCGCTTTTTCAATGGAAAGATAAGCTTTCACAACGTCCATTTCTTTTGCAAGAGTCGTCAGCCCGGAGGTATTGCTGAAATCGAAGCAGCCGCGGAGGTAATCGGAAAAGTCCAGCAGCAATTCCTTTGCTTTTTGGGGTTCCGTTCCGGTCATGTGGGACATGGCACTTAACGCATTGTAAATAAAATGCGGCTTTATCTGCGCCTGCATAAATGCGAGGTCCGTTTCATGAAGCTTTTCGTAGAGCTGCTTTCTCTCATCTGCGAATCTGGTATATTGCATGGCCATAATGAAAGATTGTATAATCGCGAAAGCTGCTAAACCAACACCAAGACGATAGCCGGTATCGATCCACTGAATAAACACAAGCGAATCATTGACGGTTCCTGCTACAATGAAGAGGGTTCCGGCCAGATATAAAACGGCCTCTCGGCTTCTTCCTTTGATCGCCAGCACTGCGACATAAAGACCAATGATGCATACCGTCATTGAAACAATAAGATAAAATAAAAAGATTGATGAGTAGATAAATGGTTCCGTTAAGGCGACGATAAAAATATAGATGATACTGACCGCTATGAGTGCTTGAACCAGCCATTTCACGATATACTCCCGGAACATGAAATAGACATACAGCAGCATGGAAATCGTCAGGATCGGTATGGTTGCCGTAACCACTCTCGAACCGATCACGAACGGCAGATCAGGGAAAAATTTCATGATATAGGTTGTATTTGCAATCATGCCCCTCACGGCCACTGCAATGCAGAAGATCGTGAAGCATAGAAGCTTGTAATCCTTTCTTCTGTATAAGTACAGGATAAAGTGATAGATACCGGCAAACAGACATATGCCGACCAAAATCAAATCAATTGCAGTTTCCACAATATCCTTCCGGAAGATCCTGTCGGTCGTTCCCAGCACCAAGCTTTGTCCGATGCCCGCATTCACATGGGAATGATTATGCATTTGAAGAACGATTTCTATCCGATCACTGCCTGGTTCAAACAGGAAGACATCAGGATCCAGAAAACGGAATGATGTGTCGCCGAGCGCCCCATTGCCGACGATAAGTTGATTATTGATATATAAAGCGTATTCCGTATAAAGCTCAGGAGTTGACAGGCCGAGCAGTTCCGCTTCCGACACCGAATTAATAACAAGCCGGTATGTGGCATCCCCTTTCGAGGGCAAGTTTAATCCATCATATTTGGTCCAGTATACGGGGACGGGATAGGTGCCGGTCATTTGGGGAGAGCCATTGGCAAATTCCTCCGGCATGATGATCTGATCCCAGTAAAATTCCCAGTCTCCGTCCAGTTTCACATTCCCGTCCTCTTCAAAGTTCCAATCGGCAAGATCAAGTTTCCCGTTTTCCACAATTGCATTTTTTGCATGGGAAGATGCTCCCCAGGATGAAAACAACACAAAAAGCAGGATGATCGTTCCCAGAGCGATCACCAGAGGGATAACAACCTGTGAAATTTTAACGTTCTTTTCCATCTGATTTCCTTAAAAATCGAGTTTTAAACATTGTATCAGAAATTGTCGAAAATGTCTTCTTCTAATTTCAATTTGGAATCCAAGTCTCGATTTAATTCAACGTTTCATTGAATGCCGCCATGCGTATGTACCATTGTAATTCTGCACATTGACATTCTTGAGGATATTGCACATTGATATTTTCGAGAATATACTATTGACATTATGGGAATTTCCTGATAACGTGTTTAATCGGTAATAATAATACTAGAGAGGGTGAATTTTGTGTCGGCAATAAAATTAAATAAGGCAATTGCATATGTAGTACTGTCGGCATATAGCCTCTGGGAAAACCAGGTCTGATCGATTCGTTGATCCGGCCTTGTTATGATATAATTTGGATTCCTAACCGCAGGCGTATCGTTGCATGCGGTTTTTTTGTGCGTTTCCGGTAGTACACTTAGGCATTTTTTTGTTGCCGAGTGCGAGTCGCTTTATGGGATTCGGCTTATCTATCAGAATCAGGTCAAGATGAAGCACGTGAAAAAGCTGCGCAAAAGGGTTTTAATTGATAAACCGACTCATTTAATGTATAATTTTTATGTAAAATATTTTGTTTTTGCATACATATATTTTACCATA
>CAZTEH010000183.1:0-3446 GCA_964612345.1 uncultured Oscillospiraceae bacterium
AGTCGGGATATGAATCAGACAGCTTGAGGTTCTTCATGCTTTGGGAAGCTTCTTGCGCACTCGCATAATTGCCCACCCATATCCTGTACCAGACGCCATGTCCCGCGATCGCTACTGTTTTCATCTGAATTTCGGGAATGCTCTTTTTAGCTGCTTCAATAAAGTCATAGGCGTCTTTTTTTCTATTTTCGGGAAAGGCTTTAATCTGGATAACATATTTCCCTTTATCGCGAGTATTTGTCGACGTGATCGCGGCTGTTGATTCCGCTGTCTGGGCTTTTATTTTAGCCGATTCGGAGGGAATGGTCGCAGGCGGAACATTTGCAGTTCCGGAAACAGTTTTCTTAATAGCTTCCAAAGCGGGAGGACTCAGCCATGTCGTCCCGTTGAAATATGAAGTTTCTCCCGTCAGTTTGTTGATCCTGATGGGATAGATTTTCTCTTTTATATTTATGGATTCATAATAGTAAATTGTCGGCCAGAAGAAGACGGCAACCAGAGAAAGGAGGCCAAGGAAAAAAAACACCCCTATAGCCATAAAAAGCAGGCGATGCGGTCTTGATTCTTTATCTGGGAGGAGATAATCATTCGTCCGTTCCGGCGGCCCCGGTTCTTCAGGCGCCGCAGTTCCTGTCTCTAATTGCGGTAACGGACGAGCTGAATCCCCCGGAGGATCAGTGCTTGCGACCTTGCGATATAAGGCTTCCAATTCCTGTTCAAGGTCAGCATTCCCAGTCTCTTTCTTTTCCATAAAACACCTGCTTCGTCAACTATCCTTGATTGATATATTTTATAAAGCCATTCACAACGACGTCTTCGTCAAGGTGAAGGTAGCGGGTATATGATTTCAAGAATCCGGTCATGTAAACCATAGGCAGGAAAAGTTCCCGGTTGTCTTCCTCAATAATCCTAAGCATTTCGATTCTCACTTTTGTTGCTTCGGCAATCTCTTCGAGTGTTATTTTAAGTTCTGTCCGGATTTTTTTTATATCCTTTCCGGTAATTTTGTTCTGATTCAGGATGTTTTGAATCACCGGGTTCTGTGAGGCGCAATGTTTTAGTTCCTCCGGATTTCTTATCGTAACCAACCCTTGGACATGGGTTTTTTTGAAATCATACATCAAAGACGGATTCTTCTTGTGATTGGAATATCTCCTTTCTTCCTCTATCTCTCCGTGTTCAATCAGCTTGCGATCATATACCTCCCTTGATTCAGGGTCGATCAGAACCAGATAGGCCTTCTCCAGGGTGGAAAGGATCTCCTTTCTTTCCTTTTCCGAAAAGAAGGAATAAGTGGCGATGGATTCATCATGGTAAAGATCAAAGAGCTTTTTATAGGCGTGGCGGATTTCTGTCGGAGCTACGTCAGGATAAATCTCCAGCAATTCATAATGATTTTTCTCCTCGTAGAGTTTCATGAGCCCTTGCCTTATCCTTATATTTATAGTTAATCAGTGAAATTATGCACCATGGTTAAATTATTGTTTATTGATAAATGATTTTTGCAGCATTCCCTGAGGTCAAGGGCCGTGCGGGTGTAAGGATAGAGATCAACGAAGGGAAGCTTTTTACAAACCGAATTATGAACGTGGTCGTCAAAACTGATGTTTCCTATAAAAGACATCTTCAGGGCAAGGTGCCTGGTGATGATTTTGCAAATCAATTCTCCAATATTCGGGTTATCCTGCTTTCTTAGCTGGTTGAGGATAAGCTTAAAATCTAAGGTACGTAGCGCCTTTTCCACGATATCTCCCTTTTCCGGATCAAGTTCCTTGATAACGTGGAGGAGAACTTCCGGATTGCTGACGGTGGCATTACCATTTTGCCTCTCCGCCTCCTCGGCCAAGGTACGGAAATCATGCGCTTTAAGGACGTGGTGTATTTTGCGGAAATATGCAGAACGAATGAATCGATAGACATTTTCAATCGAAGTCGGTTCCGGAGTTGTTACAAAAATGCCCGAATCGGCAACCATAAAATAATCGATGGTATTAAAAGACGTTCCCGCGCCAATATCCAGGAGAATATAGTCGTACGTGAGTCTGGCGATGTTTCGTAACAGTTTCATTTTCTGCTGATGAGTCAGATTGGCAATGTCCAGGTTATTCATGGCGCCGCTGATGAGATAGAGGTTTGGAATTGGCGTAGGTACAACAGCCTCGTCGAGGGTGCCGAGCCTTTTTGATAAAAAGTCCGAGATGCTTCGTTCCGGCTTGGAAATACCGATAATTGTGTGAAGATTTGCTGCGCCAAAGTCAACGTCGATAAGAAGTGTTTTATAGCCTTGTTTGGCGAGTAGAATGCCGAGATTACCGGCAATGAAACTCTTCCCCGTTCCCCCCTTTCCACCGCCTATGGACCATATCTGTGACATATGAATTGGTAGACAATAATAATTTGTTCTATAAGTGATGATATTTTATTCATTTGAGTCGAGTAGCACTATTATTGCGGACACGGCAGGAAGATCTTTTGTTTTTCTGCGGCGAAAAATAATTCCACAGGTATCCGTATGCTCTGACCCCTTATCAACTAATACATATCATCATTCATTCGATAATTACAGAGAAAATAACATTGTTAATATAAATATGGTCAATGTCTGCCGCCGATTTTTCCGGAGAAAGGCCGTTGATGGGCTGAATGACAATTCAGACGGTAATACGGATAAAAAAAATCTTGACAATTTGTTCCCACTTTTATATGCACAAAGGCACAAATGGATATGTTTTCTTATTACGAAGATAAAAAAGTAACCAATAAAATAGGATGACAAGGAGGTGATGATCGGGCAGAAATATGAATCGACGGAATCAGTTTTGGTTAGCATTAAAAATTTAAGCAAAAGGAGGAAAACAAAAAAAATGAAGAAAAGTTTGGTAAGAGGCATTTTGGGTATGGTGCTGGTACTGGTAATTGCTCCGCTGGCGCTGGCTGCTGAAGCGGCTGCTCCGGGTGGTGCGGTTGATTACACCAAAGCGATCATTCTCGGTTGCAGTGTTATCGCTGCCGGATTGGCCATGGGAGTCGGAGCTGTTGGCGCCGGTCTCGGTCTTGGTCAGGCGACAAGCGGTGCGAACAATGCAGTGGGTAGAAACCCGGAAGCCCAGGGTAAAATCATGCTTACCATGATGGTCGGTATGGCCATGACAGAATCAGTCGCTATTTACGCGCTGGTTGTTTCGCTCGTTATCCTGTATGCCAACCCGCTTCTTAAGTATGCAGGCATCGGCTGATATTTAGAACATACATATTCCTGTAATTATTGAAAAGGGAAAAGGGGCACTAAAAACAGACTCCTTTTCCCTTTTCTATTTCTCGCATTACGAAAATCCAAAATTCATACTTGTCATTAACCACTTATTCCGTTTCTAAATCAGAGATGATATCAAGGCGGCAAGGAAGAGGCGACGCAGGCGTATATGGAAATACGTCGAGGAGCCGAT
>CAZTEH010000184.1:0-3376 GCA_964612345.1 uncultured Oscillospiraceae bacterium
GTGATCGGTATGAGCAGATCCATCGCTATCGAAGTCGCAAAAGATAACATTATGATCAACAGCGTGCTGCCGGGCTGGATCGCCACTGCCTCCCAAACGGAAAGTGAGGCTGCAGGAGGGCTAAATACACCTGCCGGCCGCGGAGGCACACCCACCGAGGTGGCAAACATGATCGTATTCCTTGCCTCAAAGGAAGCCTCTTATATCACAGGACAAACCTTTATCGTGGACGGCGGAAATACCATCCAGGAATACAAGGGACCTTCCGAATTGTATTATTAGTAAATAGCCGGCTCTCAATGCATAATGCATGAGAGCCGGCATTCTTTTTATTTTGAAACCAGAAGCTTTTTGATTCCGGCTTCCAGTCCGTCGATGGTCAGTTCATACATCGGAAACAGCTCTTTGAGTTTCAGTAAAGTCCTGCTTCCGTAGGTATATTCCCATTCTCTTTCCGGGATCGGATTGAGCCAGATATGTTTCTTATACTTGTTCTTAAAGCGCTTCATCCAGTCAATGCCGGGGATTTCATTATAAAGACCCACAAAACAGTTTCCGCCCTTGCTCATGAGCTCGGAAGGAGCCATGGAGGCATCCCCGACAAAGATCACCTTGTATTCGCTGCTGAGATTGGAAAGTACCCATTCCGTATCGATCCATTCACCTCTTTTACAATGAGGCGTTGTATATAAGTGCTCGTAGATGCAATTGTGAAAATAATAAACTTTCAGATCCTTAAAATGATTTGATTTGCTTACTGCTTGAAACAGCTGGCTGCAAAGATTGCTGTAAGGCATCATGGATCCGTCAGAATCAAAAAGCAGCAGCAGCTTTACCGTATTTTTTCGCGGTCGTTCCCAGACCAGCTTCAGATTGCCCGCATTTTCGCAGGTTTCATCAATGGTGCCGTCAATATCCAGTTCTGTCTTTGCCCCATCCAATCTTGAGGAATATTGGCGAAGCTTTCGGAATGCCATCTGGAACTGACGGACATCCAGAATGTTATCCTGTCTGAAATCCTTAAAATTCCGTTCACCGGCAACCTGGACCGCATTCTTGTGACGGCTCTCACCGCCGACGCGGATCCCTCTTTCATGATATCCGTTGTAACCCATGGTTGAGGTACCGCCGGTGCCGATCCAGTAGTTTCCGCCATCGTGCTTTTCTTTTTGTTCCTCGATTCTTTCCTTTAAGCGTTTCTGAAGTTCCTCAAGTTCCAAAACAAAGTCGTCCAGCATGTTTTTGTCGTTGATATCCCTTGTTTTTACGTCCTGATTCAGCCATTTCCATATTTCATCGGGAATGTCCTCAGGAGTAGTGATCCCTTCAAAATACTCCGCAAAGGCAAGATCAAATTTGTCGTAATCCGTCTCGCTTTTCACCAGAATGCTTCTGCACAGATGATAAAAATCCAAAAGACTTGCCTTGCAAAGCCCTTTATCCAGAGCCTCGATCAGTGCAAGCCACTCATTCAGCGAAACGCTCAGCTTTCTTGCCCTTAATAAATAAAAAAATGAAATAAACATATTACAACCATCTCTTCAAGGTATAGCCCTTTTCTTTGATCTCATACATTGCGTCGATATCCTGATTCTTCTTGAGTAAAACACCCGCATACGGGATTTCTGCCTTGATTCGTTCGATGGATATCCCGCTGAGCATCAGCGCCTGCAGCCAATCCAGAAGCTCCGAGGTGCTTGGCTTCTTCTGGATCTCTTTCATATCCCGGATCCAGTAGAAGGCTTCCATTGCCTGCGACAACAGCTTTTCCTCAACATCTCCGTAATGCACCCTTACGATTTCTTCCATCTTCTCCGCATTGGGAAATTCAATATAATGGAAGATGCACCTTCTCAGAAATGCATCGGGCAGCTCCTTCTCCGCATTGGAGGTAATGATTACAATCGGTCTGTGCTTCGTACGGATGGTCTCCTTCGTTTCATTTATATAGAATTCCATCTTATCCAGCTCCCAAAGCAGGTCGTTGGGGAATTCCAGATCAGCCTTGTCGATTTCATCGATGAGAAGTACGACCTGTTCCTCCGAGACGAACGCTTCTCCCAGTTTACCGAGCTTGATGTATTTTTTAATATCGGAAACATTGCCTTCACCGAACTGGCTGTCATAAAGTCTTTGTACCGTATCGTATACATAAAGACCATCCTGGGCTTTTGTGGTGGATTTGATATTCCATATGATTAAATTCTTGTTCAATGCTTGAGAAATGGATTCTGCCAGCATGGTTTTTCCAGTACCCGGCTCGCCCTTGATGAGCAAAGGCTTCTGTAGTGCGATGGATACATTTACCGCATGCATCAGTTCATCTGATACGACATAATCACTGCTTCCCTGAAATTGGTTCATTTTATTTGACATGCTTTTTTTCTCCTCATATATCATTCTAATATTTTATTCTCCTTCAACGCATTCATTCAGGATTTGAATGATCGCTTTTGCCGTAGCTTTGGCATAGTTTTCTCTGAACTCATCCGTCATCATTAATTTCAAATCCTCTGTATTTGACAGAAAAGCGCCTTCTATTATGATTGCCGGCATCTGTGTCTTGTTGAGAACTGCATAGGCCGGCTCACTTTTCGCTCCGCGGCCGGGAATACCGATGGTATTTCGCAATTCCTCATATGCGACCTCTGCCAGATGTTTGCTGTAAATACCGAAGTCGCACTCATTGGTCTTTGAATTGTAATAGACCTCTACTCCCCTTGCATTCGGATTTACCGGAGAAGAATTGTTATGGACGGCTACATAGAGATCCCCGTTCGCTGCATTTGCCAGTGCCGGTCGGTCATAGAGCGTAATGGACGTATCTGCTTCCCTGAGCATATAGGTGTTTACCCCCGCTGCGTTCAGCATTCGGTTCAGTCTGAGCGCCACATCAAGGTTGATATCCTTCTCATTCAATAGTTCAACGCCGTCGCGGATCGCCTGAGAACCCGGATCCTTTCCGCCATGGCCGGGATCAATGACCACAAGTTTTTCCGTCACTCGCCAATCAACGACATCCAGTCCGTCTGCCGTTATGTCCCCAAGGTCTTCATACTCATCCGGTTGGTCTTTTTCAAAATCGATATAGATACAGGTTTTATCATTTGAGTAGCTGACCTTGCCGGCCACCTTTTCCCCAAGGTCCACAACCACCCTTACCCGTCCTGAATCAAATTTTTAAAATTCAAAGCCTACTAATATCAGAAACTAATTTTAATTAATTAAAAAATTAAAAAAAATTAATTTTTTTCTGAAAATTAGATTTTTAATTGAAAATTCAGATTTTACACAAAATTCTACCAAAAATTGGCTTTTGTTTCAATGAAAAACGATTTTTTAATCAAAAGTTATGACGAAAACAAGTTTGAGGCAC
>CAZTEH010000185.1:0-3376 GCA_964612345.1 uncultured Oscillospiraceae bacterium
ATCTCACCGGAAAGTTTGGTCTTCTGGCCCGGAACAAGCGGGGTCTGTTTCAGACGTGATTCCCGGTCAGCCGGATTGATAAGTGTTCCACTCACCAACGACACCGTGCCGTCAGGCCGAACATCCTCCAGACGAACCGACCAATGGTACAACGGTGCATCAGCCGAAACAGTCAGGTTGATTTTGGGAAGGCCCATTATCTCCACGGATTCCTTCAACGGTTCGGAATCGAATACCAGAGCGCTTTCATCGTCGAATGACATGTCTCCGCTCGTCTCTCCCCACCACCCGTGAATGCCGATTCCAGAGCCGGCCTTGTATGCAAGAGTATAAGGTTTGGCATTACCAGGAGCGGAAGAAATCAGTTTTTTGCTTTCCCCAGGGTAAAACAGGCGCTCTTTGATGCCCCCGACAGGCCAATTACCGCACCGCCACTCTCCGGGGGTAGTGGTAATGTCTTCAGAAGGCGGAACAGCATCCCGCATATAGACCATGAAACGGGGTTCCTTCATGATGCCGTTATTGATCCCCTTAAGCCAGTGATCCCACCAGCGCAATGCTTTTCTTCTCCATTCATAGTTTGGCCCCGGTGTTCCCGTGTGGGGCCATTCGTGTTTCCAGGGGCCGATATCAGCCTTAACCTGTTTGTTGGGTAAGTTCAGCAATCGCACAACGGTGTCGCGGTATCCGTCAAGGAGCCCGCCGATTATATAGACCGGGATTTCCACGGGCTGATGGAACCGAGCTGATTCCTTGCGCCAGAAAGGACCGTCCGTGAGGTTTTCCTTCCATTTGAAATGCCAGGGTGGTTGGTTAAAACGATTTTCAAAAAATTCCGGAGTAAAGGCGTATCTTTTTGTGTCCGGGAGGGCATTGTAGGTATCTATCATTGTTTCCCAGACATCGGTATGCATGACGCCGTCAATGAAATGGACATCCTGATAGTAGAGGTCATCCGAAGCATGAGCTATCAGGATAGCTTTGAGCGCGGGCGGTTTTCGCATGGCTGTCATAAGGGAGTTAAAGGCGCCCCAGGATAGACCGTACATACCCACATTGCCGTTTGACCATTCTTTCACGGAAAGCTGGTTGATGATTTCCACACAGTCCGATATCTCATTTTCCGAGTATTCCGCTTCAGGGATCACCCCTTCGCTGTCGCCGGTGCCGCGGAGATCCACTTTTGCCACCACATATCCCTGTCTGGCAAAAAAAGCACCTACAGGATAGTCCCAGGACAAATAGCACAAATCATCTTTTCGATACCCATTCATTTCGAAAAAAACCGGAAATTTTTCTCCGGATTTCTTTGCTGCCGGTTTCCAATAGGAGACTGCAAGTTTGACGCCGTCAGGCATTCTAATGAACCCTCTTTCAACCGTAAATTGATATCCTCCGGGAACAAAAGACGTATCAATCTCATCGTCGTCCTCACTCTCCGATTGGGCTGCTGCCACAACAGAACTTCCGGAGGGGGTCAGAAGAATAATGCAAAATAATGAAAGAACGAAGAATATTGAAAGATATCTTTTCATGTCCGCTCCTTATTTTGAATTGGAACTATAGCTCAATAACCATATCATCTACCGTAATAAAGGTTTCAGAAAAGATCGTCCGCGCAATTTTTTCGGAATTCTTCCTGTCTTCAACCGTTTTGTACAATTCCGCGTCAAAATGAGTAAGAGCCAGCTTCTTTGCTTTGGATTCTTTTGCTATTCTTGCTGCTGTTTCAGGGTTCAGATGTGGCCAGCCAGCATTCTCCTGCCCCGGTTTAAAAGCGCATTCAGTTATAAGAATATCCGCGCCTTCGGCAAGTTTTACCGCATTGTCGCAGTATCCCGTATCGCCGCAGAAGGTAATAATCTTATCGTCAACTTCAAAACGATATCCCATCGTCAATGACGCGTGAAGGAGAGGGAGGCTTATGACATAAAAAGGGATATGATCTTTTTGTGAAGGAAGCTCAACAAATTCTGTAAAAAACTGAAAATCCCTTATCGGCACCGTAAAAGGCTGGGTAAGTATTCTATCCAATATAGAGGCGATTTCTTCCTGTCCGCATATATGCAACCCCTGAGAAAAGTTGTATTTACATATAGTATGGAGACCGACAATATGGTCAAAATGGAAATGACTCAGAAAAAGATAAGCAGGCTTACTGAAATCAACATATCTATCCAGCTTGGCAATACCGTTGCCTGCATCAAGAATGATGGTATAAGAGGATGTGTCAATAAGAATGCAGATTGTGTTTCCCGTATCGGTATCGTACCAACCGTTTGTTCCTAAAAAGATAATCTTTGGCATTTATCACAAATCCTTTGCATTTATCTCTCTCTTTCTGTTATTAAGAGACATGATTTATCTATTGAAACACTAATTCATGTCCTGGAGCAAGTTTTTCAACAGAATATTATGCATAAAATGCCCTGCATGGAAAAAGTGAAGTCAATACAGGCACAGGGTCTGTTTGTTTCTCAATTAAATGATTTCAGACACCCTGCCAATACCAAATCAAAAGAAAGGAGGCATACAATGGGAGAAGCCAAAACCAAAGATGAGCGTTATAACGAGGCCCGCGTTTTGCATAAATCGCTTGACGATAAACTGCAGATTCTCCAGGCAAAACACTGTCTGACAGACGATGAGGAACTCGAAATAAAACTGCTCAAAAAAAATAAACTTTACTATAAGGACCTGATGGAAAAGATCAAGGAGGAACAATAACAGAATCATATTTTGCCCATGATTAATTTATCAGGATTTCATTCATGTGAAATGAATCACTCCAAGTCAAGCTTCAAAATATCAACAAAGGAGGGGTGAAGAGATTTACTTTTCGAAGCAAGCTTCGGTTTATGGTGCCTGAGGGGCAAATCATTTCAGCAGGAGCAATTGGTAAGAGTTGCCTTTTTTATGAAGAACTTGTAAATTAATCTCATTATTTAAGGGAGGTGACATTATGAACGCTTTTCAAAAAATAAGTCCGGAGAACCTCGTTGACAACCCTTTCAAACTTATAGGTAAAGACTGGATGCTCATTACTGCGGGCACAAAGGAATCGTTTAATACCATGACAGGCGCATGGGGCGGTTTAGGTGTACTGTGGAGTAAGAATATATGTTTCTGTGTGATTAGGCCTAATCGTTACACCTATGAATTTATGGAAAGGTCAGACGTTTTTACGCTCTCTTTCCTTGAAGAGCAGTACAGGGATGCTTTAACTTACTGCGGCACAAAATCAGGAAGAGATGTAAATAAGACAGCAGAAACAAATCTTACGCCTGTCTTTAATGATGATTCAATCTATTTTGCTGAGGCGCGATTGGTGTTGGTTTGCAGGAAGATATATTTTCAGGATATACTGCCGGCAAAT
>CAZTEH010000186.1:0-3323 GCA_964612345.1 uncultured Oscillospiraceae bacterium
TTTTTTTGTATTTTTATTGGGGCATTTTTTTAAAAGAAAATTTTTTTTGTAAAAGTAATGGCTTTGATTTTTACTATACTAATCAAATTTGAGAACACGAACTGAATAAGAAGGGAGAACAGATATGTTATTAGCATTCGACGTAGGAAACACCAACATAGTTTTAGGAGTCTTCAAGGACGGCAATCTGATTCAGAACTGGAGAATGGAAACCGATAACAACAAAAGTGCTGACGAGTACGGCATGATCATCAATCAGCTTTTCAGCTATGAGGGTTTGAACACCAAAGAAGTAAAAGATGTTATTATTTCAACGGTAGTTCCATCGGTACTGTACACTTTGCAGCATTTGTCAATTAAGTATTTCAACAGACGGCCAATCGTCATAGGACCCGGCATCAAAACCGGACTGGTCATAAAATATGATAATCCGAAGCAGGTAGGAGCAGACAGAATCGTCAATGCTGTTGCCGCTTTGGCCAAATACGGAGGACCGCTGATCATCGTAGACTTCGGTACCGCAACAACCTTCTGTGCCATAACGGAAAATGCGGAATATTTGGGAGGAACCATCGCACCGGGCATCAAGATCGCTTCGGACGCTTTATTTGAGAAGACTGCAAAGCTGCCGAAGGTCGAGCTGGAAACCCCGGGGCATGTGATATGCAAAAACACCATTGAAAGTATGCAGTCCGGCCTGGTGTACGGTCACATGGGAATGGTGGAATTTATCGTCAAAAAGATGAAGGAAGAACTGGAACAGCATTCCAGTACGGGCAAGATCCCGAAGGTCGTTGCAACCGGCGGACTCGCAACACTCATCGAGAGCGGAATCGACTGCATCGACTGCGTGGATAAGCTGCTGACACTGGAGGGATTAGAAATCATATATGAAAAGAACAAAGGGCACAAAGCATGATCATTGGAAATGTTACGCTTGAAAATCCTTTTTTCCTGGCACCTCTGGCAGGAATCACCGATGCTCCTTTCCGGAGGATCTGCAAGGAGCAGGGCGCCGGGCTGGTTTATTCGGAAATGGTGAGCGGAAAAGGGCTCTATTATAACGATAAATCTACGGAAAGGCTGCTCAGGATCTACGAGGATGAAAAGCCTGTGGCTTTCCAGATCTTCGGCTCGGAGCCGGAAATCATCGGTTTTACGGCGAAGAAACTGGTTGACCGGGAGAATTGCATCCTGGATATCAATATGGGCTGCCCGGTTCCCAAGGTCGTTCGGAACGGAGAAGGATCAGCGCTTTTGAAGGATCCCAAGCTGGTATCCGCCATCGTCGCTGCTGCCGTAGCCAACGCCGGAAAGCCGGTTACCGTCAAGATCAGGATCGGTTGGGATGCCGACAGCATCAACGCCGTTGAAATTGCAAAAGTGATCGAGGCGGCAGGCGCCAGCGCCATAGGAGTTCATGGAAGAACACGGGAACAGTATTATTCCGGAAAAGCGGACTGGGATGTGATCCGACAGGTGAAAAAAGCGGTTTCGATCCCGGTAATCGGTAACGGAGATGTGTTTTCCGGTCATGACGCAGTGAGGCTGATGGAAGAAACCGGCTGTGATTTTGTAATGATTGCAAGAGGAGCACTGGGAAATCCCTGGATCTTCCGGGAAGCGCTTGCGTTATGGAAGGGAGAGAACGTCCCTCCACCGCCGGGCAGAAAGGAAAAAGTCGATCTTATAATAAAACATTTCGATTTACTGCTTGAGGAAAAGGGAGAATATGCCGCGGTCAGAGAGATGAGAAAGCATGCGGGCTGGTATTTAAAGGGAATCCCGGGTTCGGCGGGTATCAGGCGGCAGCTGAATTCGATCGCGAAAGCAGACATTTTGAAAGAGACAATTTCTGCGATAGAGACTATGCAGAAACCTTAGATATTCAACGGTATTCCTTGACTTTTGACAAGGAATCGAGTATAATACTGCGCATACGAGCGCATCTTTCGGGCAAAAAGATCCTATTATAGAATTAAAGGAGATAATTGAAATGGCAGAAGAAATGCTGTTAACAAAAGAGGGCTATGAGAAAATAGTAGCAGAGCATGAAGAATTGGTTACGGTTAGAAGAAAAGAAGTTGCCGAAAGAATCAAGGAGGCGATCTCTTATGGGGATATCTCTGAGAACTCTGAATACGACTCTGCCAAAAATGAACAGGCAGAACTGGAAGAGAGAATCAATAAGTTAGAAAATATGATGCGCAAAGCAAAAATCATAGATGAATCGTCCATGTCCAGCGACCATGTTGGAATCGGGCTCAAGGTCAAGGTACAAGAGCTTGAGTCAGGTGAGATCATGGATTTCGCTATCGTCGGTTCTACAGAAGCAGACCCTTTTGAAGGAAAGATTTCAAACGAATCTTTGGTAGGGGCAGCCCTCATTGGGAAAATGCTGAATGAGATTGCAGAGGTACAGGTACCTGACGGAGTTGTAAGCTACAAGGTAATGGAAATCAAGAAGTAAGAAAGAGGAATTATGATGAGTACAGAAGACAACGGCCAGATGCAGGCTAAGAATGAAGCGGAAACAGAAGTTGAAATTTCGGAAGAGAGTTTGAATGAACTTAGACTCGTGCGACGTGAAAAGCTTAAAAAACTTCAGGAAATGGGAAGAAACCCTTTTCTTGTTGAGACTTGGGATGTGAAAAATTACAGCAAAGATATCAAGGATAACTTTGATGAGATGGAAGGCAAGGAAGTGACCTGTGCCGGAAGAGTCATGGCCAAACGTCAGATGGGGAAAGCTTCCTTTATTGATATACAGGATAAACAGAGCAGAATTCAGTGCTACATCAGACAGGACGCGATAACGCCTGAGGAATATGAGATTTTCCTCACCTATGATATCGGGGATATCGTCGGTGTCATTGGTGAAGTCTTCAAAACGAAACACGGTGAGATTTCCGTCAAGGTACACGAAATCAAGCTGTTATCAAAATCCCTCCAGATCCTTCCGAACAAATTCCAAGGCTTGAAGGATCAGGACATCCGGTACAGACAGAGATATGTGGATCTTATCATGAATCCGGAAGTAAGAGAAACATTCATCCTTCGTACCAAGATGATCAAGGAGATCAAAAAATTCATGGAAGGAAGAGACTTCCTTGAAGTTGATACTCCGATTCTGACCACCATTGCCGGCGGTGCCAATGCAAGACCGTTCGACACCCACCACAATACGCTGGACATCGATATGAAGCTTCGTATTTCCAATGAGCTTTATCTGAAGAGACTCATCGTTGGCGGATTTGACCGGGTTTACTAAATGGGCAAGATGTTCCGTAACGAAGGAATGGACCGAAACCACAATCCGGAAT
>CAZTEH010000187.1:0-3261 GCA_964612345.1 uncultured Oscillospiraceae bacterium
CGTAGCAAGCTTCGCTTGCGGAGGAGTCCGTTTACGGACGTTGATTTGTAGATTTTTATCGTATATTTTCAAATCGGCTGGCCCGATTTGAATCGCCATGTGCGATTCGCCGTTCAGGCGAATGTTCGCACGGCACTCAAATCGTTGAACGAACGGTTTTGGGTTTTTGCAATTCACTTGCAATAACCCGGAACCGTAGGCGTCTTTATGCCGTTATTAACGCCGTCGTATCAAAACCGATGCCTGTGCTGCGATGCCTTCTTCTCTGCCACAGAAACCAAGCTTTTCGGTAGTAGTCCCTTTGATATTTATTTTATTTTCTTCGATGTCCAGCGCTTCCGAGATCCGCGCGGTCATCTCCTTAATATATGGTGCTATTTTCGGTCTCTGTGCTATGACCGTGGCGTCGATATTCCCGATCCGGCAGCCGCTTTCCTCCAGAAGGCTCTTCACCTTCTTTAAAAGAAGCAGACTGGAAATCCCGCGATAGCTTTCATCCCCGTCGGGGAAATGGCGTCCGATGTCACCCAGTGCAGCCGCTCCCAGCAGCGCATCCATTATGGCATGAAGGAGTACATCCGCATCGGAATGTCCGAGAAGCCCCTTTTCAAAAGGAATCTCCACCCCCCCTAGGATCAGTCTTCTGCCCTCGACCAGGCGATGAACGTCAAAGCCTGTTCCGGTACGCAGCTCTTCCGTCGATATCGCCTGCCCCGATTGTGCCGTTAAAATTGCCTCACCCACGATAACATCTTCCTTTGTTGTAATCTTTATATTATTATAATCACCTTTTACAAGATACACTTTTTCTCTCATTTTTTCAACTAAAACCGCATCATCGGTTCCGTAAAAATTTTCAGAAAATGCCTTCTGGTATGCCATCAGCAGCAGCCGTCTGTTAAAGCCCTGGGGCGTCTGTATGGAATATAGCCTGCTCCGTTCCAAGGTTTCGCTAAAGATCCCGTTTTCAGCAGATTTGATGGTATCCTTGACGGTCACAGCCAGTGCTGCCGCACCGTGTTTGACCATGCTTTCAATGAGGGCTTCAATGGCACCATTCGCAACAAAAGGTCTCGCTCCGTCATGAACCAAAACAAAATCCACGTCGGCGGAAAGAATAGACAGGGCCGCATAGACGGAATCCTGCCGTTCTGCGCCTCCGCAGACGATTTCTTTTACTTTGTTCCCAGCGCCGCAATATTCCGTTCTGCATGATTCCACATAATCTTGATTCACGACAATATAAATTTCATCTATAAACGCATTTTGTGAGAATGCTTCTACAGCTCTGGTCAAGATGGGTTTCCCCTGAATCTTCAGGTATTGTTTAGGAATGCCGCTGCCCATTCTGTTTCCAGAACCTGCAGCGGCAATAATTACAGCTATTTTTTTATTGTTGTACATACTAATTACCCTATTTTTTAGGCTTCGCAAAAATCATTCTGCCGGCGGCGGTCTGCAATACACTGGTAACCGTTACGTTGATGGTCTGTCCGATGAATTTTCTGCCTTCTTCTACGACAATCATGGTTCCGTCATCCAGATAAGCTACCGCCTGGTTGGATTCCTTCCCTTCCTTTACCAGGAAGAGTGTCATATCCTCCCCGGGGAGTACGACGGGTTTCAGAGTATTGGCGAGTTCATTGATGTTCAGTACTTCAACCCCTTTAATCATGGCTACCTTGTTCAGGTTAAAGTCATTGGTAACAACCTTGCCGTTCATCATCTGCGCAAGCTTTAACAGCTTTACGTCTACCTCAGGGATCTCGTCCAAGGCCTTTTCCGAATTGGTATTATAGATTTCGATACCATACTCGCTTTGAATGCGGTTCAGAATATCCAGGCCTCTTCTTCCCCGATTTCGTTTCAAACCGTCGGAGGAATCGGCGATATGGCGGAGCTCAACCAGTACGAATTCCGGAATTACAATGTTTCCTTCAATGAATCCCGTCTTCATAATGTCGGCAATCCTGCCGTCGATGATGACGCTGGTATCCAAAATCTTTGGCGTTGCGTCACCGCTTTTGCCCTTTGTTTTCGGAGTTGCACCTTTTTTCGCAGAAATCCATACCGGAAGGATGTCCTTCCCTTTTCTCGTAGCAACCAGGATCCCGAGATATCCCAAAAATATATAGGTAAAAACGGCAAGTATGGTTCCTATATAAAATATATTGATCCCGCTGTAAACCTGGCTGATTAAAAATGCAATAACAAGTCCGACGATCAGTCCGAAGGTACCGGTGACAATATCATTGGTCGGTACTTTCTGCAGATCTGTTTCAATGTTTTTCGCAAGCTTTTGTCCATGTCGTCCCAATACAGGTGTTAATAAATAAAATATAAGTCCAAAAATGAATGCGCAGCTGACGGCTGCAATAAATTGTTGTGTCTCTGTAGCAAGTATCTTATCCGCAAGATCTGTGCTTCTCATCAGAAACCTTAATAATAAGAAAATTCCGTATCCGAACAGTACTCCGACTAAGCTCAATATAATGCGTAATAGCTTCTTTATCATTAACTCTTCTGCATCCCCCTTCTATTAATTTTTCTTCATGTACCCTTCGGGCATCTACTGCTAAACAGTAGAATTGATAATTTTTTCAGCAGTTTCATGATCAATATCCTTTACTAAAATAATTTCACTGATTAATATCTGCTTTGCATTGGACAGCATTTTCTTCTCTCCAGTGGAAAGTTTCTTCTCCTTGTCCGTGCGCATCAGGTTTCTGACAACCTCCGCTACGTGATAAATGTCCCCTGTTTTCAGCTTCTCCATGTTTTCCCGGTATCTCCGGTTCCAGTTATTTGACATTTCCGTGGATTGCGCGTTTAAAATCCCAATGACCTCCGTAACTTGTTCCACAGAAATAATACCCCTAACGCCAATCTCCTTTGAGCTTTCGATAGGGATCATAATCTTCATGTCACCGCATGGAACTCTTAAAATGTAATATCTCCTACTTTCGCCTAGAATCAGTTTTTCCTCGATTTCCTCGATAACTCCGGCGCCGTGCATAGGATACACGATTCTATCTCCTATGACAAACATGGCATAGCCCTCCAGTTGCTAGCTCGCCCAATTTGCGGAGCAAATTGCAGGCGAACACATGCGATGAAATCACGAACCTTTGGTTTGTAGATTTCTACCGCCTTACTACTAAGTATAAGCCAAACTAAAAGGAACTGTCAAGCAAACAATTTTTTAGTCTATCACATTGATTTTTATGTGTCAATAAATTTTTAGGGTCTAAGTATAATTTT
>CAZTEH010000188.1:0-3234 GCA_964612345.1 uncultured Oscillospiraceae bacterium
AAGACGGACAAAGAGAAAAAATCCTGTAGAATAAAGTTACCACACAATACCATAACCGATTGGTTATTCACGCATAATCAAGGCAGTATTCTGAATGAGCTTTGGCAGCATTCTGCACCGTTAGGTGCAGTTTAATGATGCGATTCGCCACCGGCGAGTGAAGAATATTGCCTTGATTTCAGATCATGTCTTCCATACTGTAGAGGCCGCTTGACTTGGTGAAGATGAATTTCGCCGCTTTCAGCGCGCCATGTGCAAAGACATCCCTGGAATATACCGTATGGGTCAGTTCGATCACCTCATCAGGGCCTGCAAAGATCACGGTATGCTCACCTGGTATGCTTCCTCCCCGAATCGAATGGATCCCCATCTCCGTTATCATGCATTGATCATTTTTACTGTGTCGTCCATAAATGAATTCCTTCTTTTTCGATACAGCTTCATTAATTGAGTTTGCAAGAAGGATAGCGGTACCGCTCGGCGAGTCTATCTTTTTACAATGGTGCTTCTCGATGATCTCTATATTGAAATCATCTTCTAAAATCGGCACTGCCGTTTTTAACATTTTGGAAAGCACATTGATTCCAAGTGACATATTTGCGGAATGGAAGACAGGAATTTCTTCCGAAGCCTTCCAGATCAGTTCAAGTTCTCTGTCCCCCAAACCTGTGGTCGCAATGACCACGGGAACTTTTGCTTTCATGCAGTAAGTAAGGAGATCCTCAATGGCATCATGCCGGGAAAAATCAATGATCACATCCGCCTTGGTCTCGCAGTCCAAGGGAGACATGTAAAGCTTAAAAGGAACGGGATCGCTGCCCATGTTCAGATCAATTCCGGCAATGACGCTTAAATCGGATTCCTGTGAAATGATATCTTGCAACGTTTTACCCATTTTCCCATTGCAGCCATGTAAGATGATGTTTAACATACAAACCTCCTTTTTACTAGCTCGCCCAATTTGTGAAACAAATTGTCGGCGAACTTATGCATGAAAATCACAAATCTTTGATTTGTAGATTTTACCTGCTAGATCAGCCCGTATTGAATGAGCTCTTTTCTTATGATTTCTATTGATTTTTCATCAGGCGGGCAAAGGGGAAGCCGATATTCCAGCTTTATCTTGCCCATCATATTCAGTGCCGCCTTGACAGGGATCGGATTTACTTCGATAAACAAAGCATCGATCAAATGTTTCATTTCAAGTTGGAGCCGGCCGGCACCTTTTGTATCCCCCAAAAGATAGTTCATAACCATGGTGTGAGTATCCTTCGGTATGATATTGGCAACCGTCGAGATGACACCAAGTCCGCCTACCGAAAGAAGAGGTACAATCATATCATCGTTGCCGGAATAAAGAGCGAAGTCATCGCTGATGCATTTTGCGATCTCAACAACCTGTGAAATATTGCCGCTCGCTTCCTTGATCCCGACGATATTGGGATGCTTTGCCAGCTCAAAAACAGTGGAAGGGCTAATATTCACGCCAGTCCTTCCTGCAACCGAGTATAATATTATTGGAATATTTACTGCATCTGCAATTTTGGTATAGTGCTGAATTAGCCCTTTTTGTGTACATTTGTTGTAGTATGGAGTAACGAGCAGCAGCCCGTCAACGCCGGATGCTTCCAGTTCTTCGGACATATAGATCGCATGTGCGGTATCGTTGCTTCCCGCACCAGCGATGACCGGAATTCTGCCGTTTACTTTTTCTACAGCATACTGAACCGTCTCAATATGTTCTTTATCATTAAGTGTAGAAGCTTCTCCGGTCGTGCCGCAAACGATGATTGCGTCGATCTCCTGAGAAATTTGCCAGTCAATCAGCTGACCCAGGCAGGGAAAGTCAACCTTACCGTCTTGAAACGGCGTAACGATTGCGACACCTGCGCCTGTGAAGAGTGTCATGAAGACTCACATCCTTCTTACTTAATTATTCAGTTAATATTATCTTTTGTTCTTACTTCTATTCTATGAGATATCTTTGCATATGTTAATGATTATATATATTCTTTTATCAATACTTCGGCTATCTGCACCGCATTGGTAGCGGCTCCTTTACGAATGTTATCAGCAACAACCCAGAGGTTTACTCCATTTTCAACACTGAAGTCTCTTCGGATTCTTCCAACAAATACTTCGTCCTTACCGGCGGCATCCCTTGCAAGAGGGTAGACGGAGTTCTGGGGATCATCCAGAAGGACAATGCCCGGCGCTTCGGAAAGAAGCGTTTTTACATCTTCGACTTCAAATGGTTTATCGAGTTCTACATTGACGGATTCACTGTGGGAATCAAACACCGGAACACGGACCGTAGTTGCCGTAATCTTGATCTTATCGTCTCCGAGTATCTTCTGTGTCTCATTGACCATCTTCATTTCTTCTTTCGTATATCCATTTTCCAGGAATACATCAATCTGAGGCAGGCAGTTCCCAGCTATGGCATGAGGATATGCCTTATTTATATCGTTGCCCGCAAGTCCTTCCTTGAGATCGTTGATTCCTTTCAGTCCGGAACCGGATACCGCCTGATAAGTGGAGTAAACGATACGTTTGATGCCGTATTTGTCATAAAGCGGCTTCAATGCTACCACTGCCTGAATGGTGGAGCAGTTTGGATTGGCGATGATTCCTTTATTCCATTTGATATCTTCCGGATTTACCTCCGGTACCACGAGAGGTACTTCCTTATTCATCCTCCAGGCGCTGCTGTTGTCCACAACGACCACACCTTTGGAAGCTGCGATCGGAGCGAACTTTTCGCTAGCTGATCCGCCTGCTGAGAAAAGCGCGATATCGATGGGCTTGTCAAAGGATTCTTCGGTTAATTCCTCTACGACATATTCCTTGCCTTTAAAGGTTACCGTGGTGCCCGCTGATTTTGCTGACGCCATCATATATAGATTTTCAAAAGGAAAATTCCTTTCCTCAAGTACCTTAAGAAATGTGCTGCCAACAAGTCCTGTTGCTCCGACGATTGCTAAATTTGGTTTTCTGTTCATAATGTTTTCCTCCTATATGTGTGGCTGGCGCCCCACTCCGCTATGGAACCCCTGGTTCCCTACGGCGGCTGCATAGCAGCCTGAGCACCCTCCTTTATTGGCAGAGGAGTTCCTCTGCACTTATTAGCTCGCCCAATTTGTGAAACAAATTGTCGGCGAACTTATGCAAGAAAATCACAACGTTCCGTTCCGGAACTCCAACGCAAGCTTTGCTTGCGCTGCTGTCCGTTTT
>CAZTEH010000189.1:0-3163 GCA_964612345.1 uncultured Oscillospiraceae bacterium
CCGATCCTCCTTGAGATTGGCATTTTCTTTCTGCAGCCTTTTGAGTTCTTCATCCTGTGGCTTCAGGTGCCCCTTCCCTGGGAAACTGCCTAATTGATATTCCCCATACTTCCGTTTCCAGGTGCGTAACAGATTCTCATGTATCCCAAGACTATGGGCTACGTCCGTGACCTTCCGCCCGCCCGCTGTCACAAGTTTTACTGCTTCTTCCTTAAACTGCCGATCGTGTTTCCTATGTCCTTTGCTCTCTTGCATTTTACACCTCCAAGGTTATAAGGTTATTTATTGTAACCTAACTCTTCGGTGTGTCCGTTATATTGGGGGAAGTTCAGAAGTGTTGTTCATGATCATTAATTATCTTTGATTTTCTTCTCGCTGTTCAGCAACTTCTGGCGTTAGGCGGTCAGATATTCCATTTAAAAGCGTTCTCAATCTGTCTTGATCTACCCCGGCCATTGCAGACTCTATTGCACGCAATGCATATCTATCACGATGATAAGCATTCGCTTCTCTCTTTATTTCGTCCGCGGCACGACGCCTAAGTACAAGGCTTGGAGCTTCTTCGCGACGACTTTGTTTTTCAATGGACACAAGCAATACATTATCATCAATCTCAAAAATGATGTTTAAGCATGCCAGTCCGTAACATGCTCGTTCTATTATTCCCCATCCACTTTGATATTTCCCTGCCTTGAAAGCCCATTGGAGAAGTAAATCACGAATTTTTAAAGCAATATCATCGCACTCTCGACGACGAGCATTAATCGCAGCCTCAAACAAAATTTCCGTCATTTCATAATTTTCAACAAATGTCACGCCTTCCTGATCATCAGGTACCCATGACAAAACCGAAATTAGAAAGAGGGCACTTCTTCTTAGCTCATCACGAGTATGTTCATCACATGCAGGTGCATTTGAAACTGACAATAGGAGATTAGTTACATGCGCAATCGAATGAATGATATCAAATGCAAGGAACGACCTTTTCTTTATTGCCAATAGTAAAAGATCTTTCTCGGTTCTATATATTTCATCCGCCCATTGCTCTATATGGCTTAATACTCGTATGGCTGATTCATCATCAGGCAATGCTTCTAACAAAGCGTTGACTAAAAGTCTAAGCCAGTTTTGTAACGATTCTGCATTTGCACCTGAGTAATATGAAGCAAGCGCAGAGCTATGAATACTTGATAAAGGTGTATCTGGTATCTCCAGATATATTTTCGCAATAAGTTCTACATCAGCCCTAACTTTTCTTACTGCAAATGAGATATCATGAGACTCGCTTCGGATAAGCTCAAGGGTAATTTTTGCGAGCTGAGCAACACCTGTTATCGTAACAGGTCGATATTTCTCAGTCACAGCCCCAGTACACGATAACACCGCAATTTTTTCTGAGATAGTGGCGATATATTGAGGCTCTTTATTGTTAAGTATAAGTAGAGCTGTTTGCCCCATAAGACGGACACCTTCCATTAACACATCAGGCATATTATGTGGGACTACGCTCTCTACAGCGCCTGTTAAATAAGCGGCAGCTAAGTGTGCGTGTGTTTTGGAAGCATGTTCGTTAGCGTAATCAATTCCCAAATAGACTTGGCATAACTGCGCCATTGCTCTAAATGTCTGCTCAATTTGTTGTTCATCACCTCTTGAAATCCCAACTTGAACGTTCTGGCGAAGGTGTTCTAGTGTATCATTAATAAAACCATCGCTTGAAAGTGGGTTTTCGAAAATATAATGGTCTGTGAAAAATGTTTTCCCTTTAGCCGAAATATAGGCTCTATTTATCGCAACTATTGCATCCAAGGCGGTTTGCGACACCAAGTGATCACCTTGTTCAGCATAACGTCTAGCGAAGGATATACAGTGTTGTATGCCCTGTTGCGCTACTGAGGTCCAGCGCGGGTAAAGATTAAAGTAAGTAACACGCGCAATATCGTGGTTCGAACGTGTACGCCCATCATCAACCCGATTTTCTTGAAAAGAAGCTTCTAGTAGAGGAGCTGTGCGTTTTGCCCCCCTTTCCCATACATGAAAGTTCTTCCGAGTATCTTTGACGAGTATAGCGAGTTGCTTTGTAGGGCTAATGAGATTTAGAGCTCGACGATAGGCATAGAGAAATAGAATTATGATCAGCACAGTTCCCCATCCGGAGGTTAATATTGCGACCACCACCCAAGACTTGTCTGGAATCAGTGATAAAATAATTATTACTATTGCTAAGAGAAAAGTGATAGAGAAAGCGCCAAGCAACTTTCGATCTGAACTAAATTTACGGAACAATCCATGAGGCATTCTCTCCACGTTAACTTGCATGGCAAACATAATGAGCGAAAATGCGATTGCCGTAGCACCAATCAGCGCTCCGCCGAGGGTCACAAGCAAAGTCTTAAAATCCTCAAAACGCTTATCTCCAGAGAAATAGAGATCCAAATGCGCTTGAAATGTTGGCAAAAGAAATGCGCTCAACACAATAAGTGCAGTTAATACAATTACCACAATAATAGATATATATCTCATCTTTAAAATTGAGGTGTGATTCCTTATACGATAGATCAACTGCCATGATTGCGCATACCAGCGCTTGATAGCTTTCTTATTAATTGCAAACGAAGATTGAATGTATTGAGGTGCGGATTTTACTCTTTCAAATATAGATTTAATTTTTGATTTGCAAACAATAAGCCACGATTTTATTGTTTGTTTCATCAATTGAGTCACCTCTTCCCCAAACAATAATTGAGATCAGGTCCTCTTTTTTGCATCCCTCTTCTCTCCCATCACTCATCCCTATCCTTCTGAAAATTCACTTAATAATAAACGTTATCACTATGAAAAACAAGAATTATCTGTGGGCTTTTTTAGCGCGGCTCGCCCCGGCGAGTCACTTCGTGAAAGTCCGGAAGCAACCGCAAATCTATCATGAAAAAACCAGGGACACATCCCGTATTTTTTAATACTTCTTAACCGCGATAGTTTTTCCCTCTCCCAAAACCTGCCGCATTATAACATTTAAAAAGTCCATAGTGCCATAGCAAGAAAACAGGGGTCAAGGGTTGAGTGTTCAATCGGGGAAGTGAGGAAGCCATCTTAGTGGGAAAGCGCGGAAGCTGAACTACAAGGGTTCGAGGGGTCAAGGGGTCGAGTTCGGTCGCCACGG
>CAZTEH010000190.1:0-3089 GCA_964612345.1 uncultured Oscillospiraceae bacterium
AACAATATTATTTTTTATGATGTGGAATCGAAGCAAGCGCAAGCTGATAAACTGAATGCATGCGAGGCCAAACTAGGGACGGAAACTGCAGGTAGAGTTACCTGTCTGTCTCTGATAACTTGTGCAATTTCAACATGGATCGATTGCTTAAAACAGGTCTGCTGCATCACATTCTGGCTGGTACGTTTAAAAAAAATGGATAAACGGTTCTGGACCGAGCCTTCATGCAGCGGCTGCGGAACCTGTATGAAGCTATGTCCCGCGGACAATATAGAACTGAACGGCGGCCGTCCGGTATGGCGGCATAATTGCCAGCAGTGTCTGGCTTGCATCAATTTGTGCCCGAATCAGGCGATCCAGCATGGGAAAACCACCGCCGGCCGGCAGAGGTACAGAAATCCAGCCGTGGACATTCGGGAGTTTGATACATGAAAACAAAATAACGGGGGGATATTACCTTTAAGATTATTTTATATGGGAGATGGTTTTTTGTTTCCGGATATCATTTATTATGAGCCGAAATCATTGGAATACGATTTGGGTAAATTCTTAAAAGATAAATATCAGGACCGTACCTGGGTCGAGATCGAGAATCATAATAATATTGAAGAACTGCGTTCGAATTCCAACACAGAATTTGGCAAAATGAAACAGCACCTTATTGTTGGCATAAGAAAAACACATAAATATGTACCAAACCATAAGGTGTCTGATTTTTTGGTGCCCTATACTTCATCCGGATGCAGTGCGGCGTGCTTATATTGTTATTTGGTGTGTAATTATAATAAATGCGCTTATCTGCGGATCTTCGTTAACCGCGAGCAAATGATGGGGAAGCTGCTGAAGACAGCCAATTCAGCCCAGAATGACTTGACCTTTGAAATAGGAAGCAACAGCGATCTTGTTTTGGAGAACACGATAACAGGAAATCTGGAATGGACAATCAGTGAATTTGCCAAAAGTAAAAAAGGATTTCTTACCTTTCCCACAAAGTTCGATATGGTGGATCCGTTTCTTAATTTGGATCATCGAGGCAGAATCCTTGTACGAATGAGCGTGAATCCGGAGAAAATAATACAGCGAGTGGAATTTGGAACATCGTCACTTAAAAACAGAATTAAGGCGCTAAACCAAATGTGCGAGGCGGGATATCGGGTGGGTCTTCTTATAGCGCCCGTAATCCTTCTGGATGACTGGAAGAAGCAATACGAGGAACTCATGGAACAGCTCTCGGATGAACTTACTCCCAAGGCCAAAAAGGAACTTTTTATTGAAATTATTTTCATGACCTACAGCTATGTGCATCGTGCAATTAATAAAGAAGCCTTTCCCAATGCCATGGAGCTATACGATCAAACGTTAATGACAGGAAGAGGCCGTGGAAAGTACTGCTATCGAAATTCGCTAAGAGATGAGGGCGAACAGTTTCTGCGGGAGCTGATTTCAGAAAAGCTCGGAACGATGCCCATTTTATATGTGGTTTAGTTACGGTTGTCAGAATATTATGACGAACAAATCCTGAAAAGACTGCTTGACAGCAATATGCAAAAAGCGGTATGCTTTTATAGATAAAAATAATTGAGAGTCGAAAAATTCTCTTTTTTTATCATTTTACGAAACTAGTAACATTTTGACAAAATCAGTATTTGTTTTAAACCTGTTGATTTTATTAACTAAATCAAAATATTGTTATAAAAGGAGTGTAAGTACTATGTTTACTTGTGACAAAGACAGAATGAGTGATAAAATCACCACATTCAGTAAATTCGGTGATGCCGGCCATGGCGGAATCACCAGATACTCCCTGTCCCCTGAAGCACATATGGCCAGAGATTATTTCAAAAAGAGAATGGAAGCAATCGGTGCGACAATCGAAACAGATGATATGGCGAATATGTACGCTACTCTTTCTGGTTCAGAACCTGGACTGAAGAGGATCGTAATGGCTTCCCACTGTGACTCCGTTAAAAATGGCGGAAATTATGATGGTATTTTAGGCGTAATGGGTGCTATGGAAGTTCTGGAAACCATCGCTGCTGATAAGATCCCCCACAGACATCCGGTCACAGCCATGATTTGGACAAACGAAGAAGGTTCCCTTTACCCTCCTGCAATGATGTCCTCCGGCGTAATCTGCAATGATTATTTACCTGCAGAAATCGGCAAGAAATTCAAGAAGGAAAACATGCTTGCTTCCAAGAGCGTTTTAGATAAAGTCAGCACCTTTGGCGAAGCATTAGATAAAAGCCCATACAAGGGAGACGAAAAGAACCGATTAAATGCAAATGACTACATGGCAATGTTTGAGCTCCACATCGAACAGGGTCCGATCCTTGAAGATGCCGGAAATGAAATCGGTGTTGTAACCTGCGTTCTCGGTATGTTCAATTACAGAATCAGATTCTACGGTCAGTCCGACCATGCAGGAACCACTCCTATGCACAAGAGACAGGATGCGCTCCATGCTGCTGCTCTGGCACTCTGCTACTTGCATGAAGAAATCGACAAGCTGAACAGACCGGAACTGGTTTACACAACAGGCGAAATCCTTTGTCATCCAAATGTACACACCGTTATTCCTGATCTGATCGACTTCTCACTCGACGTAAGACATGAAGATCCTGAACTCAGAGCAAAGGTTCTTGACATCGTTAAGAGTCTTGAGAAGAAGGAATGGGCAAGATGCAGATGTGAAGTTGAAATGGCTTGGCAGCGTGACACAGTATACTTTAACAAGGAACTGGTCGGCTATGTTAAGGAAAGCGCTGATGAACTTGGAATCAAAAACCAGACCATCAACAGCGGAGCAGGACACGATGCTCAGTTCGCATCCTATATGATGCCTACAACCATGATCTTCGTTCCTTCCAGAGACGGTCACAGCCACTGCGAACCGGAATTCACTACTCCTGAAGAGTGCACGGCAGGTGCAAGCGTAATGCTGAACGCAGTTCTGAAGGCAGACAAGAAATAAAAACGACCAATTGGGAAAGACTTATGGGCCATCGAAGCCGCAAACTTCGGTGGCCTTTTCTGGCTCTATGTCAAGTGTTGGGGTGACTCAAGAAAAAAAAGAATAAAGTCAATTG
>CAZTEH010000191.1:0-2990 GCA_964612345.1 uncultured Oscillospiraceae bacterium
AACGCACCCTGAGCGATTCCGAGCGCCTGTGATGCAATGCCGATACGTCCTCCGTCAAGAGTTGACATAGCAACCTTAAAGCCTTCACCAACTTTTCCAAGTAAGTTTTCTTTTGGTACTTTGCAATTCTGGAAAATCAATTCTGTTGTTGAGGACGCGCAGATACCCATCTTGTCTTCTGTCTTTCCAATGGAAAATCCTTCGTAGTCTTTCTCAACGATAAAGGCGCTGATTCCGCCTTTTGTACCTTTTGACTTGTCTGTCATAGCCAGTACAACGAACGTGTCAGCATAGCCGCCGTTTGTAATAAATACTTTTGCTCCATTGATCAGCCAATGGTCTCCCATATCAACGGCTTTTGTCTGCTGTCCGCCGGCATCGGTACCTGCGTTCGGTTCAGTCAATCCAAATGCGCCGAGCTTTTCACCCTTAGCCAATGGAATCATGTACTTTTGCTTCTGTTCTTCGGTACCCCATGCCCAGATCGGCCATGCGCAGAGGGATGTATGAGCGGAACAGATTACTCCTGTTGACGCACATACCCTTGATAATTCTTCGACAGTGATTGCATAAGAGATATGATCTCCGCCTGCTCCACCCAGTTCTGTAGGAAATGGTACTCCGAGCAATCCATATTCGCCCATCTTTTTAACATTCTCAACCGGGAATCTGTGTTCTTTGTCAATGTCTGCAGCGATCGGCTCCACGTCATTAACAGCAAACTCTCTTACCATTTTTCTTACCAATTCTTGTTCTTTCGTTAATTGAAAGTTCATGTTAAGCCTCCTTAAATTAAATTTATCACGTCTATTTTCGGATAATAATAACGTTTTCATTTATAACCATTTTGCCAGCCAAGCAAGCTTGGGGCAAAATGGCAACGAGGCGTGGGGACATCCTACGCTTCGTTATAAAAATAACATTCTACAATACAAGTAAACAACATTTTCCGCTTTTTTGCAACCTTTTCTTGCTATATTTCGATGTTTTTTTTTACATACCTCAATGCCCTGAATAGACTGAAAATTCAGATGTTTTGGGCCATTTAGGACAGGGATGCAAACAGGAAATTTTATGCATTATTTAGTGAAAAAATGTTCATGATTTAACAAATTTTATCAAGGTATTTTTAAGCATACAAAAAGAGGAGCACATGTTTTTCTTGATGAAAAATAGGCTCCTCTCATTCCATTTGCTCTTTCAATATCGCCAGTATCTTTTTTTCGATTCGCGATACCTGTACCTGGGAAATTCCCATTAAACCCGCAACCTGCTGCTGAGTCATGTCTTTAAAATATCTCAGCACGATAATTTGCCTTTCCTTGTTTGACAGCTTTCCGATCATACTCTTCAAGTGTATCATATCAATATTGCGCTGCTCTGTATCCGTATATGGCTCTTTCCCCTGCCGCTCCTGCCGCTCCGGATCATCCAGACTTTCAAGATTTGTCAGAGCATCGCTTGCTTCCATTAAATTGAGGATCTGCTCCGTTTCCATTTCCATCAAATCACCCAGTTCACTGACCTTCGGATATCTTCCGTTCTCATTGTAGAACGATTCCTGACAGTGCTTCATGTTCTTGATGTCCTGCTTCACCTGTCTGCCAACCTTGATCCTGCCGTCATCCCGCAGATAGCGCCTGATCTCCCCCAGAATCATTGGTACAGCATAGGTGGAAAACATCACACCATAGCTGCTGTCGAACCGGTCTACGGCTTTTAAAAGACCGATATAGCCGATTTGAAGGAGATCATCCAGCTCATATCCCGTTCCTATAAATTTCAATGCGATATTTTTGACCAATCCGGTATTTTGTTTGATCAATTCTTCCCTGGCCCATTCATCTCCGTTTTTTGCCAGCTCAATCAGATCGTATGTATCCTCTTTACTTCTTGTCACATAGTTGGAACTCATAAGACATAATCCAGATTCTTAATCATTGTGACTCTGGTACCTTCTCCGGGAGCGGATTGAACTTCAAGCCTGTCCATAAAGCTCTCCATAACAGTAAATCCCATTCCTGAACGTTCCTCACCAGGTATTGACGTATAAAGAGGCTCTCTTGCAAGTTCAACATCTTCTATTCCAATACCGCTGTCTGATACGATGATGATTACTCTTCTGTCCCCATCGATCATGCATTCGACGGTTACCATCCCAGCCTCATCTTCTTTGTATGCGTGGATGATCGCATTGCTGACCGCTTCGGAAACTGCTGTCTTTATTTCTGTGAGTTCCTCGACGGTTGGGTCCAAAGGAGCCGCAAACGCTGCAACCGCAACTCGTGCAAAACTTTCATTCTCTGACCGGTTCATAAATTCAAGCTTCATACGATTAAGGATATTTTCTTTTTCGTTTTTATTATTCATTGCCACCTTCCGCCTCCTCATCATTCGTTTCTGATTCTAATTTCTCAATGGACTCAGCAACAGTCTGGATTCTGTCGGCGATGGTATAGATTCCTGCCATATCCAGAATTCTGTCTATATATTCATTGCAGCCCGTGATTACCAGTCTGCCTCCCAATTGCGAAATTTTATTGTATCGGCCCATAATGACACCGATACCAGAACTGTCCATGAAGGTTACTTTTTCGAAATTGAAGATGAGATGTTTTGAATGAAAGGCATTTACGGTTTTGTCAATTTCTTCTCTGATTACAGCCGAAGTATGGTGGTCCAGTTCTCCATCCAGATCTGCAATCAAAATATCATCGGTCATTTCAAATTCTATCTGCATAAAAAAACCCCCTCTTGTCTCATTATACAGGCTTATCTTTTTTCTGTCGCTAAGAGATTCAGGGGATTTGGTTCTATTTTTGTCGAAATACGGAAAAAAGTATTCTCACGCAAACACCTTTTTCAGCCCGAATATCAACTGGTCTATATTGGGCATGAAAATTCACTGATAACTGCATACTCTCGCAATTGTTTCAGCAACGCCGTAAAATCGGTATCGTCAATAGGAGCTGGTAAAATGTGAAACTCTG
>CAZTEH010000192.1:0-2976 GCA_964612345.1 uncultured Oscillospiraceae bacterium
CTCAGTGTAACACGAAATCCTGATTTCGTAAAATTGATGATATGGGAAAGCGCAGCCTGCAGGTCTTCGGTGGTACGCTTTTCCGGGTCGGCTAAATCAAAAAATACAGTTTTTTCCGATGCGGTAATATTCGGTGCTACTGTTTTTAGAAATCCGTCCCAGATCGGATTCATACCGACGATCATAGACCAATTTGAGAAGACAAGATAATTGCATTCTTCAAACAGTGCAATGAGCTGAGGCAATGAGCAAAGGTTGCGTATGTTCTCCCAGGTGACCGCATTCAGGGAGGTCAGCTTGGAAGCAATGATCTTCCCGTCGTTGAATTCCAAAGCATCGGTTATTGCAGGGGGAGAAAGACAGATGATCTCTTTGCATCGATCAAGCGCATGAAACGTCGGATCAAGATCCGGGAAACCGACGGACCCCATATAGGTAACCGCAACCGAATAATTGAGCAGAGCGTTGGAAAGAATCGGCCCGTTGCCGCCCATTTTTATCTGCTGGCTAACCAATTCGATATTCGTACTCATACCGCTTCCGTGAGCGATCCGGTCTGCATACGCTTGAATCGTGGGGATCCTTTTATAAGAATCGGAAGAATACCGGATATCCACGACATGAATGATTTCATCAATAAAGCCGTCGAAGCCGACGAAGACCTTTTGCGGCTTGGCCGGATGATTTAATAACTCACATAGAGCGGATAATGAAGCCGCAAAGGAATGATTTTTTTCCGTACACATAGTGACCTCCGTTAATGTTATGATTGTATGGTACATTTTATAAATGGGATTATATCGCTGTTTCAGGCAAATAGCAAGAAAAAAAGTATTGACATAGTATTTTTGCAGTGGTAGATTTAGCTATACATTTAAATGTATCATACATTAAGTACAAACGACATAACATAGAAACCAGAAGAGAATAAAAAAAGGAGGCATTAGTATGAGACCAGGTAAAAAAGCCAGTGAGATGACCGTAAGCGAATTAGCCAAGTACATTGATTATTCTGTATTAAAGCCGGAATTCACGGAACAGGAAATCGCTGATTTAACAAAGGACGGAGTAAGATTAGGCTGTGCGACAATATGCATCAATCCAGTCTATATGGATTTATGCGAACCACATGTAAAGGGGAGCGAGACCATGCTCTGTCCGGTATGCGATTTTCCATTCGGAACAAGCTCTACTGAGTCGAAGGTTAAGCAGATCGAGATCGTAGCCAAATACGATACGGTTAAAGAAATCGATGTCGTAGCAAACTTTGGATGGATCCGCAGCGGTCTTTATGATAAGGTCACGGAAGACATCAAAGCTTGTGCAGATATGGCACACCAATATGGCAGAAAGTTAAAAGTGATCTTTGAAACGGATGCACTGAACGAAGATCAGGTGAGAAACGCCTGCCAATGTGCGGTAAAAGCGGGTGCAGACTTTGTAAAAACCAGTACCGGATTCTTAAGCGGGTTTGAAGCACACGGTGCGACACCGGAAATTATAAAAGTGATGATGGAAGAAGTGGATGGCAAGTGCCAGGTGAAAGGCAGCGGCTGTATCCGAACCAGGGAACACTTCCTGCAGCTGATTGATATGGGAATTGACCGAATGGGCGTCGGATATAAATCCGTACCGGTTGTCCTGGATGAAAATGAGAATAAGATTGCAAGCGATAACTATTAAAATTTGAACCGGACAGAATGTTTGACGATGAAAATCTTAAATGGAGGGAAGCAAAGCTATGAAAAAAATTAAGGCAGCAGTTGCCGGTATGGGCTTTATCGGAGCCGCGCACGTTGAGGCACTCAGAAGGCTGAATAACGTCGAAGTGACTGCAATTTGCGGAAGCAAGCGATGTACGGTCGCAAAGGCAGAGGAGCTCGGTGTAGAAAACTTTTACAGTGATTACAGCGATCTGCTGAAGAATCCTGAAATTGATTCCGTACATATTTGCACTCCGAACTATCTGCATTATCAGATGGCAAAGGATGCCCTGAATGCGGGCAAGCATGTTATTTGTGAAAAGCCTCTGACAACAACAAAGGAAGAGGCAGAGGAGCTGGTTGCCCTTGCGAAGGAAAAGGGGCTTGTCAATGCTACGAACTTTAATATTCGGTTTTATCCCTTGATGCATCAGCTTCAGGCGATGGTAGCGAAAGGGGATCTGGGAGAAATTTTCTCCGTAAACGGCTCCTATCTTCAGGACTGGCTGTTCTATGAAACGGACTATAACTGGAGGCTGGAACCGGAGCAGTCAGGAGACTCAAGAGCCATTGCGGATATCGGATCCCATTGGATGGATCTGGTTGAGTTTGTCACAGGACTCAGGGTAACGGAAGTTTTTGCGGATTTTGCAACCTTCCACAAGGTAAGGAAAAAGCCTCTGAAACCGGTTGATACCTATTCGGGAATGCTGCTGACTCCTGAGGATTATCAGGATGTACCCATCAATACAGAGGATTATGCAACCGTGATGATGAGGTTCGGAAATGGTGCGAGAGGAGTCATGACGGTGAGCCAGGTATTTGCAGGCAAAAAGAATTGTCTCGCCTTCGATCTTGCAGGTTCAAAAAAATCAGCATCATGGGTATCCGAAAAGCCGAACGAGATTTGGTTCGGCAGAAGAGATACGGCAAATGAGTCGCTGCTGAAGGACCCATCCATCCTTTATCCAGAGGCGGCCGCACTGGTAAGCTATCCCGGAGGCCACAACGAAGGTTTCCCGGATACCTTTAAACAAAACTTTATTAAGATTTACAAGGCGATTTCTGAAAACACAGGAGGTGAAAAGGTGGAATATCCTACCTTTAAAGCCGGTTTACGGGAAATCAACCTTTGTGAAAAGATCGTTGAGAGCAATAAAAAAGGCGCATGGGTAAAACTGTAACGAGGCGTTAAATATCCCCCGCCTCGTTGAAACGCACAGATGTGAGAAATTGAAAGGAGAGAGACCGATGAAATTAGGTTTCGTAAGTG
>CAZTEH010000193.1:0-2974 GCA_964612345.1 uncultured Oscillospiraceae bacterium
TCTCGATTGTGGCATCCACTGCCGTGGTTATCAGTGTAATCAACCCTGAGGAAGCAGCGCCAATGAATCCGAAAACCAGAAATAGAGTACTCGCAACGGACCTTTGTCCGCTGCGCCTTCTATGACGCGGCCTGCCGTACTGTGCGCTGGGAGCGCCGTAATCCCGGGCGTCATTTCCGTACTCTTTTGACAGGGGCGGGAACCGGTCATCGCTTAAAGGTCCTCCATAAAACGGACCGCCGCCCATTCCAGGAACATTCCCCATGGTACGATTGATCGTGTTCTTTAAGTCGTAAAAATCTTGGCTGTTCAGCACTTTCTTAACCGTCCGGCTGATTTCGTCCCCAAAATTTATAAAATTGTCATTTCTCATGGTCACCCTCCACGCTATATTCTCATTAATGAATGGAACTATTATAACATGCGAGCCGCGTCGAAGCATGTTTCAATGAACGCTTCCTTGCAGCAACGCTGCATCTTAATTGCTGCGTTCATTATAACATAATTGCAGCATTTTTTTATATGAATTTTACCAATTTGTTTATCGTCGCCTGTTTTCTGGTGATTTATGCCGAATGTCTGATTTTCACCGATACCGGTAAATCGGAACGGCCATGAATCTATTTAGTAATATCAATTTCAGAAACGGATGATATAAAAAAGACAACCCGAATTTTTCATCGAATCATAAATATGACGTCGTTCAGGCAGAATGGTAGAAGTAAAAAACCGGCGGGCATCCGCAAGGCCACCCGCCGGAAAAACAAATCAATTTATTACAATGATATTTTATTGACTTTAATTCTTGCATAGTCTACTTTCAGACGTTCATTCGCTTCTGCTGCAAGAGCAACTACTTTCTCAGCATCTTCAGGATTGAATAAGGCATACGTGATCGTGCCTTTACGAATGAATGCCGTAATAGTCTCAGAAAGACCAACATCTACTATTATATTGGAAAAATCGGTGAAGGGATATGAAATAGATGTCTTATAGAAAAGAAAATCATAATATGTAGTTATTCCAGTTTCATCCGCTTTCATCGTCTTTTTATAAATAGCTATAAAGATTAGAAACAGCCCCAGAACAATGAAAAGATATTTTGATGACACTACAGCCGCTGCGATAAACATCAGGCCGAACCCAATAAGGAGGGGGGTCTGCATTTTACGTTTACCTGCGTTATGAATCGCTACATAAGTCTCCATATAATCCTCCATTTTGAAAATCACCTTTCATCCAGTGAATAGACTAGAATGACCAATTCATAATTCCAAATACTAAGAATAACAGAATAGCCAAGGCCGCTGACATCAAAGCATATGGCAGTTGAGTCAAATTGTGCTCCATAACTTCTATCTTAGTTGCAGTGGATGTCAATACTGTGCAGTCTGAATAGAAGCAAGCATGGCTTCCAAATACACCGCCTGATACAATGGCCGAAGCAGTCAGGATAATATTTGCATCTCCCGCTAATGCAAGTGGCATCAGGATAGGAACACATACTGCAGGAATACCCCAATTGCTTCCAGTTATGAAGGCAAGACCTGCCACGATAATAAATGATAGCATCGGGAAAAGGGAAGGTGTCATAAATGGCAATACAGCGTCTATTATATATTGGGGAAGACTTATCTGATCCATTGAAGTTTTAATCGTTAATGCAGCAACTATGATAGCAAGCATTTGAATCATGTTTCCAAATCCAACAAATATTGAATCTGACACCTCAGCAAATTTCATTTTGCGTGTTGATATTACCATGATCATGGAAAGAATAATTCCTCCAATAACACCATAGAGTAAATCTGCATAAATTATCGTTATCGCTACCAGCAGCAATATTGGTGCGAGAAAGAACCAAAGGCTTCCAGCTGCAATCTCTTCTTCTTTGCCCGCTTTATTGTATTTTTCACTCTCAGGTGAATAAACCATTCCTGTCTTTGCTACTCTTTCATAAGCCTTTTTCATCGGCCCTACAAGAGGAATAACGCCTAGGATTACGAGTGGCACGACTAATAGACAAGTCCATCCATAGAAAATGGTAGGTATCATATGGTAATACATACCCATACCAGTTCCCGTTGCTCCATAGCTGGCTAGTTCAGGTATGGCGGCGAACAAACCTGCATAAAATACAACCCAAGTTGAAAAAGGAATCACTGTGCAGTCGGATGCCCCCGTGGAGGCAATAACATAAGCCATCATTTCTCTTGGAACTTTCTGTTCATCAGCTAATGGTTTCATAGATGATCCAATTGCAAGAACATTTAAATAGTCATCTACAAAGATGAGAACACCCATGATAAAAGAGGCCATCAATGTCTTTTTCGGTGTATTGGCAAACTTGGCAATAAATTTTGAAAAACCAATGGCTCCTCCGGATTTTTCCAGAATCGCAATCAAACTTCCAAAAAGGCCGCATGCCAGAATGATCCATACTGTCCCAGAGTCAGTCATTGTTCCATATATTGCATCCATATATGCCGGGAAGAATCCCCACCCCGTCGTTATTATGTAGCCAGCAACCCCTCCAAGAATCAATGCCTCAAAAGTTCTTTTTGTTAGTATGGCGAACACAATAACAAGAAGCGGCGGTAGTAATGTGATAAGTCCATAATTTACATAATCTGTCATTTTCGATCATCCTTTCTACTTATTATATTATTTATTTTGGCTTTGTCATAGCCTCATTTAATGATATAAAGTTTGTGCTTGATAGCGGTGATTTTTCAACTATGTACACTGGCATTTCTCTTCTCTCCAGTTCTTTAAAGTATTGAATTGGCGGAACACACTGTTCAGGAGAGCAGACTCCGACAGCCGTAATCTGACCATTGACAAGCATCTGAGCAACAATTGAAGGAGGCACACCGGTGTCCAAAGCTCCTGCCATGAATCCCCACTTTGTGCTTGTTCTAATCACAGACTCAACGACTATTTCTTTTTCAATTCCGTCTTTCGTCCCTTTTAC
>CAZTEH010000194.1:0-2956 GCA_964612345.1 uncultured Oscillospiraceae bacterium
CTGCATTTTTTCAGGCTCTTCATACAACGGGCTGTGAGCAGATTGTTCAAAGGTATAGAATCCTTTTACGGGTGCCTCCAATTGCTCCAGATAGGATTTTGACAATTCATGGTTCACCGTTAAATCGTATGCGCCGCTAAAAAAATAAACCGGGATTTTAAGTTTTTGTACTTTTGCAGTCAAATCTGTGGCGAAAAGCTGGTCGATCAACTTCGTCTTTTTTATAAAGGTAAACTTTGAAACCCATATATTCATTTTTTCACTGAGCGTATACGCCTTGCATGTCATGACTGGTAAAAAGATATCCTTTACGATGGAATCCATATCGTGCATCGTACCTATACCAAGTTCGTGCATGGATTGATCACGCAAGACTGATTTGTAAAATGGTATGATATGAGAATCCGATTCTAATACGGGATATTCCTTTAACTTATGAATCATTTTTGTGTTTCCTGCCGCTGTATACTGCTCCATCAAATAGGCATATGCCAGCTTTTCCGATTCCCCTTGTCTTGAAATCTGACTGATGCCGATGTATGCGGAATACAGTTCCGGTGCCTTTGCTGCCGCTTGAATAGCAAAGGTTGTTCCCCCGGAATGAGCCATCAAATAAACCTTTTCCTGCCCGAACCGTTCACGCAGATAATTCGTCACTTCAATTGTATCGGATGTAAGCTGTTCCATGGTCACGCTGTCAAGCGAAACATCAGGACTGTAGGAAAGCCCTCCGCCGCGCTCCTCCCAGTAACAAACGGTAAAATAATCCTCAAGGCCGGGCGGATATTTTTCGATGAGGAAATACTCCGGAAAGCATGGGCCTCCATGCACAAAGAGCAGCACCGGTTTTTCGATATCCTTACTCCGAATAAACATTCCCTGCTCCACACCGCCGATATTGACAAAATCCTTTTCTGATATGCTGCCGGTCAGCGGCCTTCCGCTTTCATCCAGAAATGCCTCGGGTTTTCCGGGGCTGTATGCCAGCAGCACTCCCAGAAGAATCAGTATGCAGATAAGTAAAACCGCAAGTATGATTGACATAATTCGTACCCCTTTATTTATTCCAAATAATATCTTCAATCTTTGTCCCCCAATCCTTATCATAGTGAACATTTTTCATTGTTGCAATGGAAGCAAGGCCATGGACAGTTGCCCACATCGATATGATTGCATCTTCCATTTTTTCTTTCGACATTCCGAGATCTCCCAGTATAGGAATTGCTGCCGTTTTAAAAAGTTGAAAGGGCGGAAAGTTGTTTGTCCCGTCGTCATCCAACGAAAGGTTAACTTCCATACCTTGCTGAGAAAATAAAAACAGAAAATACTGAGGATTCTCTATAAAAAATAGGACATAGCTCTTGCCAATTTGAATAAGAAGCCCTGGATCATTTTGATTTTGGCAGGAGCGAACCGTATTCTCAAGTACTTCCATAAATTGAACTGTTACATAGTCCCGCATCGCTTCCAATAGATCTTCCTTACTTTGAAAATGACTGTAAGGTGCTGCTTTACTTACTCCGCATAATGCTGCCACTTTACTTAACGAGAATTGTTTTGCTCCCTCTTGATTGATGAGTTCAATACCGGCCTCGATCAGTGAATTTCTTAGATTTCCATGATGATATGATGTATTTGCCATTGATATAACCTCCTATCTTAACGCGGTTAAGATTATATCGCGTAATCGGAACCGCGTCAAGATTAATTTTTATATATAAAAAAAGTGCGGATAACGAAATCGAAGATTTCTATCCGCACATGTTGCACTTTGTGCAACAAATCAAGGTGCTTTCTTTGAAACATACGGAAATATCAAAGAAGGGAACGATATTTCCTATGTTAAGAAAAAACCCGCCGAAACGGCGGGTCAGAACATCGGTCCTAAAAGCCTAATGATTCACCTCCGAAGCTTCGGAATATTATAGCCTCCGGAAAGGAAAACAAACAGTCTATATTTTAGACTGTTTAGAAATAGACTTTATACCAATTCTTATTCGGACTCGGTTTCGGCTGTTCCTGTTCCGTGACCTCGGGTGTCTCTTCACAAACAGGTTCACAAACAGGTTCACAAACAAGGTCCGTCTCTTCCCCGCACTTAACGTGTAGATTGCCAAGCAATGCCTCTGCACTCAATTCAAGAGGGATCTCCACACAAATAGGCTGTATGATGGTAAAACAATATTTACCGTTGTGACAATCTCCATAAAAGGCAACGGTCGGTTCTCCGCAACAGGAGGTCTTTATTTCTCCTGAATCGGCACGGGGATTAACCTCTACGGGGATATAGACGGATGCATTTTGATAAGCATGGACATAGCTATCCTGAAATTCCTGAATGATGGGTCCGTAGGTGCTTACCTCATTCATAACTGCATTTTTTCCAACTAAGTACGCTTTATTCCGGCCAATTGGATATGGGTGTGTCAATTCAAAACTGAAACACATTTTTCCATGGGTTTTTTCCAAGTTCGTATCAAATTTCAATCCTGGATATTCTGATTTCCTATCAAGACCGACATCATGTTCTACCCCATCGATTCTCACTGAAATATTCGCAATCTCATTCTCTAATATTTGATCACATATTCCCAAAACCAAATGACCAAGATCTTCGAATTTAGAATTTTCCGTTCCAATCCCAGTTACGCTGTAGCTGAATCGTTGATTTTCATTATTGGTGGGATACAAATTAGAATTTTCCGCATCAAGTTCTATCACGAAAGGTAATATCGTACCCCTTTCTTCAATATTTAGCATAATACCCTCCTTAAACTAATTACTATGCATTACCATAGTTCATAATATGTTCAACGTCTTATACGGGCACTATCAAACCGGTTATTCCTATTTTAATTTAATCGGTTAAAAGGTCACTTCAAGGGATCGATAAGCATACTATATTGCATAAAACAAAAGCTATTTATATAAATAAAGGAGATAATGAAAAATGTCA
>CAZTEH010000195.1:0-2761 GCA_964612345.1 uncultured Oscillospiraceae bacterium
TTGTTACCTATTATCCTTGTGTCTGCTTGTGCTTTGGATTTTCACAAATAATCATTACTTTTCCGCTTCTCTTTATTATTTTGCACTTTTCGCAGATAGGCTTTACTGAGGATCTAACTTTCATTTTTTCTTCCTCCTAAAATGTGCTCTCTTGCTTGAACACTTTTCTTCAATAGTTCAGTTTTCCTGAGCGAGTGAAGTGTTTTCATAGAAAATCGTGAAACCAATTCAATTTTTGATGCGCAGCATCGAAAAAAATTGCGATTTTCGAGAAAACAGTTCACGAGCTTTTATTTGTCTCTCCACGTAATTCTGCCTCTGGTTAGATCATACGGTGATAGTTCAACCTTCACGCGATCCCCAGGCAAAATCCGGATGAAGTTCATTCTGATTTTTCCTGAAATGTGTGCTAGCACTTCGTAGCCGTTTTCCAGTTTCACGATAAACATCGCATTCGGCTGGGCTTCCAATACGGTACCAAATACTTCTATGACATCTTTTTTTGCCATATAATACACCTCTCTTTTTACTAGCTCGCCCAATTTGTGAAACAAATTGTTGGCGAACTTATGCATCGAAATCACAAATCTGTGATTTGAAAATTTCGCCTGCTAAACGCCATACAGCGTCAACAGCTCTGGCTCACCATCAGTGATAACAACAGTATTTTCATAATGAGCGGAAAGCTTTCCGTCAACTGTGACTACCGTCCAGTTGTTCTGAAGCACCTCGACCTCGTAATCTCCCTGATTTACCATGGGTTCGATGGCGAACACCATGCCGGGAGCAAGTCTCGGGCCTCTGCCCGGCTTTCCGTAGTTTGGAATCTGAGGCTCTTCATGCATCGCTCTGCCAATCCCATGACCAACAAAGTCGCGAATTACAGAAAATCCTTCCGATTCGGCTTTTCTCTGAATCGCTGCAGAAATATCCGAAAGTCGATATCCCACCTTACAGAATTTCAAGCCCTCAAAAAAGCTCTCTTCTGTAACGGTGATCAGCCTTTGTGCTTCCTCGCTGATCTTGCCCACAGGGTAGGTTCTGGCAGCATCGCTGACATAACCCCTGTATGTGCTGCCAACGTCGACGCTGACGATGTCGCCTTCATGGAGTATCTTCTTTGAAGATGGGATCCCATGAACCACTTCCTCGTTCACCGATACGCAGGCACTGGCAGGATAGCCATTGTAGCCTTTAAAGCTGGGTATCATATGATTCTTTAAAATCGTGCTTTCTACGAATTCATCAATGTCTTTCGTTGATATTCCAGGCCGAATCACATTTGAAAGCTCCGAAAGAATATAAGCTGTAACCTTTCCCGACTCTCTCATGATATCAATCTCTTGCTGTGATTTGATGATAATCATTCGCTATGCTCCTAAAAATCTCTCTATATCGTTAAATACATTGTCGAGTCCTGTGCTTCCATCAATGTGGGCAATCTTCCCGACTTTTTCATAGTGTTCAACTAAGGACATTGTCTGGGCATTGTGAACTTCAATCCTGTTTTCAACGGTTGCAGCAGTATCGTCGGATCTCTGATAAAGTTCTCCGCCGCAGACATCACATACGCCCTCTTTTTCAGGCGGCATATTGATCACATGATAGGTAGCTCCGCAATTTCTGCAAACTCTTCTGCCTATCAGTCTCGTCATCAGCTCTTCTTTATCAACTTCGATGTTTAGAACCTTATCAACAGAAAGGTTCCTTTCATCAAGAAATCGGTCAAGCTGTTCTGCCTGGTTCACTGTCCTTGGAAAACCATCCAGTAGGAAGCCGTTCTTGCAGTCCTCCTCCATCAGGCGAGCTTCCGCAATCTCTAACACAAGATTGTCAGGAACAAGCAGTCCTTTATTCATGTATTCTTGCGCCTTTTTCCCAAACTCCGTTCCCTCTTTGATGTGACGTCTGAAGATGTCACCGGTTGAGATATGAGGGATACTATACTTCTGGCAAATTCTGGCTGCTTGAGTACCCTTACCGGCACCTGGGGGGCCTAGTAGTATAAGTCTAAGCATTTCAAGATCCTCCATGTATATCCTCGTTTATTTGAGGAAGCCTTGGTAATTTCTCATAACCATTTGTGCTTCGAGCTGCTTCATTGTATCCAGTGCAACACCGACTACGATCAGCAGTGAAGTTCCCCCAAATCCGATCTGCAATGCTGTAAACTGCTGAATCAGTGTAGGGAGGGTAGCAATAAACGCAAGGAAAACTGCTCCTACAAAGGTAATTCTTGTCATTACTCTATTTAAATATTCAACTGTGGACTTTCCCGGTCTGATTCCAGGTATGAATCCGCCGTTTGCCTTCATGTTGTTTGCCACTTCCATCGGATTGAAAGTAATCGCCGTATAGAAATAGGTAAAGAACATGATCAAAATAATGTTAAAGGCACCATAGATCCATACTCCCGGGTTCCCTGAAGGGGACAGCCATGTATTGACAAAGTCGTTAAAGCCTCCCTTTGGTATGAAGTATGTGATCGTAAGCGGAAATTGCAGCAATGAAAGGGAAAAGATTACCGGTATAACACCAGCCTGATTCACCTTCATCGGAATGTGGGTGCTTTGCCCACCGTACATTTTTCTCCCTACTACTCTTTTTGCATACTGCACCGGTATTCTTCTCTGACCTTGCTGAATGATAATAATACCTACAACAACGATCAATGCAAACAAGCAGAATAAGAGAATGGATACGATGCCGATTTCTCCCGCCTGAAGTTTAATCCAGGTCTGATGGATTACAGTTGGTATTT
>CAZTEH010000196.1:0-2749 GCA_964612345.1 uncultured Oscillospiraceae bacterium
ACGCATCAGACGCGGTTGCGGCAATGCAGCAGGCGGGCATCATTTCCGGCAACAGCGATGGCAGCTTTGCTCCGGCGGCAAACGCCAGCAGAGCGCAGGCGGCGAAAATGATCGCGTTGCTGCAGCAAGGCATGATGAAATAATAATATCCGCAAGAAAAACTCCCGAAGCTTTATCGCATCGGGAGTTTATTGTTTGTAGCAAAGGAAATAAAAGTGAGATCCTCATTGCCCATTTTACGACTTTAGTCGCAGTGTAAAATGAGACAGCGCAGCTTGCGGAGCAAACGGAGGAGCAGACACAGTCTGCGTTAGGTCCACCAATTAGGAAATGAGAACCCCTGACCAAAGAGGGTATCGGGAGAGGTAATCTCCTGATAAGAGCATATCGCAAATAGGCGATTAATGTTGGAATTGGTGATATGCGGAATAATACCATTCATGTAAGAATTTATTCATTTGCTGCAATAAGTGCTAAGATATTAAAATAGTACATGATATAATCAAAGATTATTAGGACAATTTAATTATATTAGGTTATTTTTTAACGTTGACCTTTATTGATATGATTAGGAGGCAAAAAATGAAAACTGATAGCGAAACTAAGAATAATACCGACGAAAATGGTGAAAGAACAATTGAAGAAGCATTACTGCTCGCACTGCACGAGCAGGCCATGGATGAAATATTAAAGCCGGATTACGAACACTTATGGGATATAAATAAAAATGATAATTTGTATAATAAAATATATAAATTTACAGTTGATTTTTATGCAGAAGGCTTTATTAAGGGGATGGAGCTAATGGAAAAAATCGAAAGCGATAAGCTTATTGGGAAAGAAAATCTTAAAATAAGTAATTGATACTTGGCATAATGTTGAAATTGGTGATATCCGAAAGCAATCACAAGGTATTACCAATACATATAAATGGTGTATGAAACTATGATTTATGATATAATTAGAGTATCAAATATTCGGAGGGGAATGTTATGACACGATTGGAATTAGATGAAAGAAAATTGAAATTCATTGAAGCTAATATGAAATTCGAAGGCTTCCGTATTAGTGACAAATCGAAAGAGGAGTGCAAAAAAATCCTTAAAGGTGAAGTCTCTGGAGACGAGGTTTTTCGATCCTGCATTTGATATAAAATCCTTTGAAAGCGATCCTGTTCCGTTGATGAAACTGATTGAAAAGCATATAGTTGAATACAAGTGATAAGTCTGCCATATTCGGCAGACTTATTTTTATATATGATTGATATTTATTAAAAAATGACATATACTATCAGTATGAAAGTAAGAAATTCCTACCGTGGATTGGAGATGATCATTATGTTGGCGGAATTGCGCACAAAATCGCAAATAACAATACCTAAGGAGCTAATCAATAAATTAGGACTATCTGAAGGTGACAAACTGGATATATTCGAAAAAGACGGCATCATTTGCCTTGTGCCTGTTGTCGTATATCCTAAGAAATATATTGAAGAAATTCGGGAGGAAATTGAAGCAACAAAAAAATACATCGTATCCGGCAAACAGCCAGTCTTCGATAATATAGATGCTCTGCTTTCAAAATTGGAGGAAGGTTGAGACAATATTAATTAGTCGCATAAAAGCCGGGTATGCCCGGTTTTTATTATGGGCTGTATTTCCTAATCAGCTGGGAGCGCTCCTGACCCAAGTGGGTATCGGGAAATGTAATTTCCTGATAAGAGTATATCGCAATTAGACGATTTCTGTTGAAATATGGCGATATACGAAATACCTCGAGTAACACTCGTGGTATTTTTTTGGTTTAGTCAAGGGGAGGATCGATGTTAAATCGACATAGTAATGTAAATATCTACAAATAGTAACCCGAAAAAGTACAACTTTCCAGTTTGAGTAATTAATTAAGTTATAATTAATGCTTAATTACTATAAACCAAATCACTTATGAAAGCAGGTAGAATATGAACTGGGAACAACTATTAAGTACAGAACGTCTAGGAGGAAAAATAGAGATACCGTATCCGGAGGAACGTTTTTCGACTAGTGAATTCGAAAAAGACTACTGGCGTATAATCAATTGCGCGGCATTTCGGAGGCTACAAGATAAAACGCAGGTTTTTCCTCTTGATAAAAGTGACTTTGTCCGAACAAGGTTGACACATTCCTTAGAGGTCGCATCTTTAGCAAAGCAACTCGTTGCAATGATACATAAGAACATAAGTCAATATACTAAGAACACAATCAGAGAAAGGTATCCTTTTACTACAGAGAATGCCAAGCATGCCACGGACGTTGTTACCTGCGCAAGTCTACTTCATGATATTGGGAACCCACCATTTGGGCACTTTGGAGAAGAAATTGTACGTTCATGGTTTGAAAATCATTTCGATGATCTAAATTATATTGACCAAAACTCAGATAAAGAAATCAAGCTGGATTCTAATCAGCTAATTCAGGATCTAAAACACTTTGAAGGTAATGCCCAAGCATTCCGTTTATTAATAAAACTGCATTCGGTTGATAATAAACACGGCCTCAATTTAACGGCTGCTGTACTAAATACATTAGTAAAGTATCCCACGGATTCATTACATGTAAACTCAAAAAGTGAAGATAATATTTGCGTTCACAAGTTAGGTTATTATGAAACTGATCAAAGATATTTTGAAGCCATAGTAAATTATACAGGAACCTATTTTAATAATAAACAGCATCGTCACCCGCTGACTTTTATTTTGGAAGCTGCTGAT
>CAZTEH010000197.1:0-2569 GCA_964612345.1 uncultured Oscillospiraceae bacterium
GATCCCAGTATTCATGGAGTGCAAGTTCTTGCGCTCTGCCCAACAAGAGAGCTTGCAATTCAAGTATCCGAAGAGCTAAAAAGCGTATGTAAATTTAAGAAGGGTATTAAAATTCTTCCGATTTATGGTGGTCAGTCCATTGATCGTCAGATTATGGCGTTAAAGAATAAGCCTCAGATTATCGTAGGGACTCCAGGCAGAGTAATGGATCATATGAGAAGACGTACTCTAAAACTGGCAAATCTCAAGATGTTGATTCTGGATGAGGCTGATGAAATGTTAAATATGGGCTTCCGTGAAGATATTGATATCATATTAGAGGATCTTCCAAAGGAAAGGCAGACACTCCTTTTCTCTGCAACGATATCGAAGGATATCAGGGAGATTACAAAGCTTTATCAAACGAATCCGGAGCATATTGTAACCGTTCATAAGGAACTTACAATTCCCAGCATTGAACAGTATTATCTGGAGGTTCGTGAATCATCGAAGCTAGAACTTCTTTGCCGTCTAATCGATGCAAAGAATATAAAGCTTGGATTGGTATTCTGCAACACGAAAAAACGGGTCGATGAGCTTACAAGCGCCCTCCAAACGAGAGGATATTCTGCGGAAGCTTTACATGGCGACATGAAGCAAACGGAACGGGATAGGGTAATGACGAAGTTCCGAAAAGGGAATATTGATATATTGGTAGCGACAGATGTTGCTGCAAGAGGAATCGACGTAAATAATATTGAAGCGGTATTTAATTATGATATCCCAACTGATGAAGAATACTACGTCCACAGAATCGGCAGAACAGGAAGAGCCGGTAAAAAGGGCGTATCTTATTCCTTTGTATTTGGTAGAGATATCTTTAAGCTGAAGGATATTCAAAGATACACAAAATCAGAAATACTGCCAATGCAGCCGCCGAGCATATCCGATGTAGAAGTAGTGAAGCTGGATGCAGCGGTTAATCAAGTGCTGAACCTTTTAGAAGAAGGTGGGTATTCCAAGTATAATAAGGTAATTGAGAAGATATTAACCGAATCAGATGATGCGACAAGCTTGGATGTGGCTTCCGTTTTATTTAAGCTGGCTTTTGATGAGCTGGATCGGAATTATGAGAATTCGGATTTTGATGATGATACCACGGTCTATAGAAAAGAGGGTATGACCCGATTGTTCTTTAATGTGGGCACATTGGATAACATCCAGCCTAAGAATATTGTTCAGGCGATTGCTTCAAAATCCTCATTATCAGGGAAACTGATCGGGGCGATCGATATTCATAAACAATTTACATTTGTGGAGATCCCAGCGGAATACGCGGATGAAGTAATGGATGCCATGAGAGATTTCACGCATAAAGGCAGAAAAGTTTCAATTGAAAAGGCGAGCAAACGGCAAAGACCGGGTGCCAGCAAGGGAAGATCCGGCCCTGCGAAAAAAAGATATTAAAATGATTCTATAATACAAAACAGTCCGGTGAGAAGTTTTCCCCGCCGGACTGTTTTTTCGTTTGTTTCTATATTAGAGACTTGGTCCCTTTAATTTAATTGGCTTGCATTTGATAAGCTTTCCGGCGCCCTTCTGGCCAACAAATTCTCCATCTTTATAAACAAGATTTCCTCTGCTGTACGTAGCGACGGGATAACCCTTAACAGCTGCACCTTCCCAAATCGTATGATCAAGGTTGCCGTGCATTTCGCTGTTCTTGATCGTAACGTTCTTTTTCGGATCATAAATTACGATATCTGCATCAAGACCAGGTCTTAAAGAGCCCTTCACATGATCCAGTCCAAACAGCTTGGATGGGTTGGTTGCACATAGTTCAACTGCTCTGTTGAAGGAGATTCTGCCCTTGTTCGCTTCTGACAAAACATATGGATACATATTTTCAATTCCTGCGCATCCGTTAGGAATTGTAGTGAAGTTTCCGGGTTTTCCGTCCTTCGTTACGATTCCCCAGTCTTTTTCAGCTTGGGTGAATGGGCAATGGTCCGTTGCGATCGTTGCAATGTCGCCTGACTTGATTGCTTCCCAGATAGCATCCTGGGATTCTTTGCCCTTCATTGGAGGGGAGCAAACGAAGTCTCTTCCGCGTTCTCTCTTATAAACATCTTTTGTGAAGTTTAGGTATTGAGGACAGGTTTCAGCAAAGATCGGATAACCTTCATCTCTTGCCTGAATAACTGCTTCAACACCCTGTTTGTCAGCCAGATGAACGATATATAATGAAGTACCGGCCATCTTTGCAAGATTGATCGCTCTGACATCAGCTTCGCCTTCAACGTCTTCATTTTTAGCCATGTAATGCCACCAGGCGTCTGTCTTGCCTTCTGCAAGATACTGTTTCACCAATACATTATTTACATCTCTGTTTTCTGCGTGTACTCCGACCAGAGCGCCGATTTTGGCAGCCTTCTGAAGGACCCTATAGAAAGCACCATCGTCTACGCCGAAATCATATACCATGAATACCTTAAAGGAAGGGATACCGAATTTAACGGCGTCCTCCATGGAATCCAGTAATTCAGGAGTAGTAACGTCACAAACACCGACGTGAAAAGAGTAGTCAACT
>CAZTEH010000198.1:0-2566 GCA_964612345.1 uncultured Oscillospiraceae bacterium
AGTTAACAAAGCTGTCAATGACACGGACAGGGTTCTCTGGAGAAACCATATCCTCGATGAATTCCGGCAGACACATTTGAGTGCGGCTTGCGCCTTTGATATATGCCATTTTCCTCACCTCATTTTCTTTTATTATATCATACAAACGTTTGAATTTCAATGTTTTAATGGAATTAAACTGATTGCCGGGTCGATATTTCTATATGCCACTTTTCGGACAGTCTGACCACAAAAAAATAAAACGTCACCAAATCGGGGACGTTTTTATTTTTTGTCCTGAGGAGAGTCGAACTCGAAAGAGCAGCGAAGGAGAAGAAAAACATCGCGGATGTTTTTCCCTGAGCTGGTCCGAAGCCCTGTGCTTGGGCGAGGACGGCAGATTTGCAAAATATGACGCAGGGCAAAGATGCAAACTCTCCTCACCTTCACCATTCAAATCCACAATTATATTAATATCAATGTGATCGTGGTAAACGTAAATACTTTCAACATAAGTCTCGATGATTACATACGGATCTTCTTTATTGAGTATATTGAATCAAAACAAATCTGGTGGTATTGTCAAATCATTGCTAAAAATCATTACTTCTTTGCCAACATACTTTCTTTCCATCGTATATGAAATGTTAAATTCGATTTGTCGATATTCATTATACATTTCTGTAATTTCAGTTTCATTATCATAAGTAATTATCCAATTTGCATTCAAGTTTTGTATATAATTATGTAAGTCTTGATGATCATTGTGTCTATAGAAGTTAGTATATAAATTGCCTCCTTGATGATAGTATGGTGGATCAAAATATATAAAAGTGTGTTCATTAATTAATTGTGGATTTTTGCGAAATAATTGAATAGCATCCTCATTATATAATTCAATTCTACTTCTTAATGCCCCAATGCTTTGTATTTGACTAATTAAAACATCTTTATTAAATCGGCAATCCATTAAATAGTCACCATTTTGCGCACGACCGCCAATCATTCCTGATTCAATTCTTCCAGATCTATTGGTTCTATTTAAGAAAAATGTTGAAAAGCCAAGGTCTATTATATTCTCATTTTCTTTGTTGTTTTGAATCTGCTTCTGATAATCCCAAGACTCAACAGAAATGTCAGTATCGAAAATTCTTAGGCAAAATTCCTCTGTATGATTCAGTATACAATACCAAAATGCATAAATTGAACGATCATAATCGTTCATTACTATTCTATCCATATAGTCATTGGATAATAAATACAGAGCCACGCCAGAACCTCCGGCAAATGGCTCAATATATGTCCCACCAATAAGATTATTGTTTTCTATAATATTGTGTACTTTTTTTGCTATTTTAGCTTTACCCCCCGGATATCGTAAAGGAGATTTTATTGTCATGTGCATCACCCGAATTCATTATATATTAAAAATTGACGCATGGCCATTAATATTTATATATACTCATAATTTCATTTAAAAGACCTAGAATACCTTGCTTCGCAATGCTATCAAGCCCCACATGATCAATAAGTATTAAATTTGAGTGATGGATAATCATATCTAAAACTATTTTATTTAATGAATTAGTTCCAATAGCGATATTAAAAAGAGTTCGATGCTTACTATCTGCAAATAAAACTTGATCTCCGCTATTTATTTTTTTCTCAATCCAATCGATGATTTTCCCTAGAGCAGGATCATATCCTGTTGAACCATTTATTAACTGATCCCAATAGGTCTTAGAAAGAGTTGCCTGGGTATGCTGTAAATGATATTTTAGTAATTGTTCAAGTAAGGAACGTAAAAGCATTGCAGATGCAATAGGGAATTTAACATAGCCAGAATTTTTATTAATTGATAACAGTTTTAATTCATAACAAATTTTAATAATCCCTTGGGCGTCTGGATCTGCATTATTCATTTGACAATACAATGCAGTCAAAAATAGAGATGGAGTTGTTGTGGGAACAGGTGGTGTTGGCGGTGTTGGCTGCGGTGGTATTGGTTCGCCATCTGTAGCAACTGGCTCTTCGCCTGTAGTGGCTGGCTCTTCGCCTGTAGCAGCTGGCTCTTCGGATGCTGTTTTTACTGGAGGAGCCGGTTCATTTTCATCTTTTTCTTCTTCCGTTGTAGGCGATGGCTTCGGCGAAGATAAATTAAGTAAATCAAGCAGTTCGGAAAAATCTGGTACATCATAAATATCTGCCCATGTTGTTCTGGTATTGATTGTTTCGTCAATAAACGCTTTCCTGAATAGGAAAGCTAAAGCTTTATTAAAAATGTCGTTTGGATGTATAGTCGAATAAGGTTTAAATCCACCATCAAAATCAAGCCCAAAATCGGCAGATGCCCCTTTTGTTCCAAAAAGACGTAAGAGTCTATCAACAGGTAATTTCCCCTTTGAAAATTTTAAACGTTCTTCATCTGTCCATATTTCAAAAGCCTTGCAATATTCTATTAACATATACCCTCTAATAAGGCTTTGCACGGTACTTTTATCGAGCTGGATTTTTTTGCTAATATCATCTATGTTGGTCCCTTTCTTAAAAAGCACTATACAAACTAATGATTTGGATCGAGTGCTCC
>CAZTEH010000199.1:0-2516 GCA_964612345.1 uncultured Oscillospiraceae bacterium
TATCATTGTATAAAAAGCGATTCTAAAGAATCGGACGGAATGTTAAGACGACAAAAATCTGCAACGTTAAGATTTGCCTTTTTGCCACAGCTTTAGCTGTAATGGCAAAACGGACAGCAGCGCAAGCGAAGCTTGCGGTGGAGTTCCGGAACGGAACGTTGTGATTTTCTGGCCTAAATTCTGTCTGACGATTTTCGTAGAAAATCGGTCAGAATGTTAAGTAAGGAGGCTGGGTTATGGCAAAAGTATTATCCATCAATATCAGCGATAAAACCGGAGTGATAAAACTTCCGGTAGAGAAGGCGGAATTTATTGAGGGCGGCATCAAAGGAGATGCCCACTTTGGTCTGGATGAAATCAGGCAGGTAAGCCTGCTGGCAGATGAGAGTGTCGACAAAATGAGAGCGATGGGTCTGAAGCTGGGAGCAGGAGTTTTTGCGGAAAACATCACGACGCAAGGCATCGAATTGAAGACACTGCCGATCGGAACAAAGCTGAAAATCGGGGAGACCATTCAGGAGGTTTCAAAGATAGGCAAGGAATGCCACCACGGCTGCGCCATCAAGCAGCAGACCGGGACCTGCGTCATGCCGACGGACGGCATTTTCACGAGGGTTTTGCAGGGCGGATCGGTAAAGGCTGGCGACGAAATAGAATTCCTGTAGCGGCCTATTAGTATATATTGTATACAATGACAGGATAGTATTGCTTTTACGGATTATACTACTATATAATATAGGGACTATTGAACAAACCGACGAGCAATAAAAAGGTTTGTTCAGGCCGGATGAAATCCGGCGAAAGTAGCCCAAAATAATGGCTACTTTTAAGCCCCTATTTATCGGCGAACTGAACCAAAGGTGAATAGGAAGCATATGCACCTTTGCATGAAGCGCAGTCTTGTAACACGATTTCTTGAAATTCCGCACTTCATGAATTCAGAAAAGGCTATCAAAGTTGGACTTAGCCTTTTGCGAATTGTTCAGTAAGCCTTAATATAGACTAAAATTGGTAAGTGATGTTTTGAAAAAATGGAGGAGAAAATGGCAAAGGTAAAAATAACGGAAACAATTTTGCGGGATGGCCATCAGTCTTTGATCGCCACTAGAATGACCACCGAAGAAATGCTTCCGGCACTTGAAATCTTGGATGGTGTTGGATATCATGCAATGGAAGTATGGGGAGGCGCAACCTTTGATGCTTGTCTCAGATTCTTAAATGAAGACCCATGGGAACGCTTGAGAACCATCAGAAAAAATGTGAAGAACACAAAGCTTCAAATGCTTTTAAGAGGTCAGAACCTTCTCGGATACAAGCATTATGCCGATGATGTGGTGGATGAATTCGTAAACAGAGCCATCGGAAACGGAATCGATATTATCCGTATCTTTGATGCGCTGAATGACACGAGAAATCTTCAGAGATCCATTGAAGCGACAAAGAAGTATGGAGGGCATGCGCAGGGAGCGATTTCCTATACCATCAGCCCGGCTCATACCAATGAAGTCTTCATCAATCTTGCCAAAGAAGTCGAACAGATGGGAGCTGATTCTATCTGTATCAAGGATATGGCCGGCTTGCTGAGTCCGTATAATACATTTGAGCTTGTAAAGCAGATCAAAAAGTCGATCAAGATTCCTCTTGAGCTTCATACCCATGCAACCAGTGGTTTGGGAAGCATGACCTATATGAAGGCGGCAGAAGCAGGAGTTGATATCATCGATACGGCACTTTCTCCTTTTGCCGAAGGCACATCGCAGCCTCCGACAGAACCATTGGCGTATGCTTTTAAAGGAACCGAGTATGAAACGGGTTTAGATATGGATCTTTTGAGTCATGCTGCAGAATATTTCAGACCGATCAGAGAAAAATATATCGCAACAGGCTTGCTTGATCCAAAACTCATGGGCGTTGATATCAACACTCTGATCTATCAGGTTCCGGGAGGCATGCTGTCCAATCTGGTGTCCCAGCTGAAACAGTCCAACGCCATGGATAAGTATGAAGAAGTATTGAGGGAAGTACCTAGAGTTCGCGAAGATTTGGGATATCCGCCGCTTGTAACACCGACAAGCCAGATCGTAGGAACTCAGGCTGTATTGAATATCGTAATGGGAGAAAGATATAAAATGGTTCCCAATGAAGTTAAGCAGCTGGTGAAAGGCATGTACGGAAAAACCACTGTTCCGATCAAAGAAGAGATCATAAAAAAGATCATCGGCGATGAAGAGATTATCACCTGCAGACCTGCCGATCTCATCGAACCGGAACTGGAAAAAATCAAGAAGGAAGTCGCACAATATGTGGAGCAGGAAGAGGATGTACTCACAAGAGCGCTGTTCCCCGGGCCGTCGATTGAATTTTTCAAATTCAGAAACGCGAAGAGATATCAGATCGATTCCTCCCGCCCGAGCAGTCGCAAGTTTTTTCCTTCCACTATGTTTCCTCCCGGTGGCGGTCTAATTCCAATTCCAAATCAAAGCGCCCTCTTCGTTGGCTCGTCTTCGGCTCCTCAA
>CAZTEH010000200.1:0-2480 GCA_964612345.1 uncultured Oscillospiraceae bacterium
AAGTACACAATACCGTTTTCCGTCAGCTTTTAACAACAAAAGCACCGTCCTTTTTTGGACGGCGCATTGTTTTTTATCTATGGGGGACAGTAACGATCCCATTGATCAAAATGCCTTTCCTTTTACGCTCCGAAAGATAACTCACCGGATAACGCCTCATGAAGCACATGCTCTATCCTTGGCAAGGAAATCCCCAATGTTTCTTTCAGTACATCTTCTACCGTCTCTACGGGTATTATTGTAAGCTGCTTCATCACTTCTTCCGGCACGTCTTTCAGGTCAATTACATTGTCCTTTGGAATCAATACTTTGGTGATGCCCGCTCTTTGGGCACCTAATAATTTTTCCTTCAGACCCCCGATTGGCAATACGGCGCCTCTTAACGTGATTTCTCCTGTCATCGCAATTTTTGAGTCCACCTTAATCCCCGTGACTAAAGAGGCAAGTGCCGTAAATAATGCGATACCTGCGGATGGACCATCCTTCGGAACCGAACCCGACGGAACATGAATGTGTAAATCTCTTTCCTTAAAATTAATTGAATTCAATGGTAATCTTGACTTTAATAAGCTTAAGGATATTCTGGCTGATTCTTTCATCACATCACCCAATTGACCTGTCAGCACGACTTCTCCGCTTCCCGACATATCCGTTGCTTCAATGAAAAGGATTTCTCCTCCAACGGGCGTCCATGCGAGCCCGGTAACAACTCCCGGCGGATTATCCAGTTGCGCTTTATCGTGTCTGGAAACTTTTCTTCCCAGGAATTCCTCTAACTGCTCAATTTTAACTTTAAAAGGTAATTCTACTTTCTTTGATACGATTTTCTCAGAGGTCACTCTGGCAAGACCGGCCAATTGTTTTTTTAGCCCTCGGACTCCCGCTTCTAAGGTATATTCACTGATTATTTTCTCTAACACATCATCTTCAATAACGAGTTGTTCCGCTGTCAGCCCATGCTCTTCCAAAATTGCAGGAACCAAATGGTTTCTTCCAATATGGAATTTTTCATTGATCGTATAGCTGGAGATCGGAATGACTTCCATTCGATCCAATAATGGTCCCGGAATGCTTTCTATTGAATTTGCGGTAGCAATAAAGAAAACATCAGACAAATCATAAGGCAGATCTAAATAATGATCGGTAAAGCTATTGTTTTGTTCCGGATCAAGCACCTCTAATAACGCACTGGCCGGATCTCCGCTATACCCGCCGGTCATTAATTTATCCACTTCATCTAATACCATAACCGGATTGCTTTCCCCTGCCTTTTTGATGCTTTGAATAATTCGTCCCGGCATCGCTCCAACGTAAGTCCTTCGATGTCCTCTGATCTCTGCTTCATCTCTGATTCCGCCTAAACTCAAACGGATATACTTTCGATCAAGCGCTTCTGCAATGCTCTTACCCAAACTTGTCTTTCCTGTTCCGGGAGGGCCTACAAGCAGCAGAATGGAACCTTTTTTGTCTTTTTTAAGCTGCATGACAGCTAAATGCTGTATGATTCGATCCTTGACCTTATCCAGGCCATAATGTTGTTCATCTAAAATCCGTCTTGCTTCCCCTAAATTAATCGGTTTTGCTTCAGCCTTTTTCCAGGGCAGCTGCACCAATAGATCTAAGTAATTGCGTATGACATTATACTCGGAGCTATTCGGGCCTTGCGCCTCTAATTTATCTAATTCTTCAAGAGCCGTGTTCTTTATATCAAGGGGCATCTGTGCTTCTTCAATTTTACTGAGATAATCTTTCTCCTTTTTCGCACCTTCTCCCTTCCCTTCGTTTAATTCCGCTTGAATGGCTTTTAATTGATCCCTGAGTACAGACTCCCTATAATGTTTATTTGCTTTTTCAGAGAATTTTTCTGCCATCTGGATCTGCAGTTCAATGGATTCTTTTTGCTTAAGCAAGTAGTCCATAAAACGTAAGCTTCTCTCCTTCAAGGACTGTGTTTCAAGTAATTCATACTTTTCTTCGTTTGATATCGGCATGAATTGAGACAGATACACAATGAGTGAATTTAAGTCCTTAAACTCATCAATGATCCGGCTGTATTGCTCCCCGCCTGCGAATTTTTCGCTTATTTCGTGGGTGACTTTTTTTACGTACCCCAGCATATCTTCCTGACTTTTTTCATTCATATCGATCTCATCAGGGCTGCTGTCATATTCCGCATGGATGAAATCATTTCCGATGATTTTAAGTGTTTTCGTTTCAACTCTGTCTAAAGCTTTGATCGTAAGCTGGTAGCCCTTTTCTGTTTTCTCCACTTCCTCGACTTGAAAGGATACACCGATCCGATAAAAATCTTCTTCTTTTAATAGTTTTTGACTGAAGTTTTGCTTCAACGGCAATGCAATATTTGCAGCACCGTCCTTTTCTAAATACCGAAGCTGCTCCTCGCTAAGCTTGGTTACCCTAAGCATAGAAATTGCACCCGGCAATAATACTGTATTAGAGATGGGAATAACCATTCCTTC
>CAZTEH010000201.1:0-2422 GCA_964612345.1 uncultured Oscillospiraceae bacterium
GACTGGTTGCAGGCCGTCAATACCACCGACTGATGGTTCGCGGTTTTCCTTGATCGCCGCGGTGAATTCGATGCTCTCAGCAATAAATGCATCATTATAACGCTCGAGGAAGAACCAAAGTGGCTTCTCGACAAATGTGCCGGCTCGCGTGAAAATGGTCGAGGTGTTAGGAAAATCGTTGCCTGCCATCACACACCCTTTTTCGCAATGGACTTCCGTCCGCTGGTCATAACCATAACCAGCCTCGCGGCTGTTATCGATGACTCCAATGCTGCCATTTGCGAATTTTAGCATAACAATCGCGGTGTCAACGTCATCGATCGTCTTAAGTTTCTCGTCGATAAGCACTGCTCCAAAGGTGCTGACTTCAGTAACTTCGCTGCCGGACAAAAACCGCACCATATCGAAGTCATGAATCATCATATCCATGAAAATGCCTCCAGAAACCTTGGCATACTCAAACGGCGGTGGTTCTGGGTCGCGCGAGGTCACCTTTATTATTGAAGGCTTGCCAAGCATGCCGGAAGCAACTGTGTCGCGAACTTTCTTATGATTATGGTCAAAGCGGCGGACAAACCCGATCTGCAGTTTGACGCCAGCTTTCTTAACTTCAGCCAAAGCGAGTTTGATCTTTGCAATGTCATTGTCAATCGGCTTCTCACAGAAGATATTCTTGCCTGCGCGGGCTGCTTTAATCATCAGGTCGGCATGCGTATTTGTCGAAGAGCAAATAAATACAGCGTCAATATCCTTGTCATTGATAATCTGGTCCGGATCGGAATAAATTTTGCTTATCCCTAAATTTTTAGCCCAATCTTGCACAGCATCGTTCATAATTACATCGGCCACAGCAACGACATCGGCAGCAGGAACGGATTTTACCAGATTTTCCGTGTGTAACTTGCCAATTCGTCCAGTTCCAATGACACCAATTTTTATTTTTTCATTCATGTTGTGCTCTCCTTTCGAATACACCGCAGTGTAACCTCTATAAAAACCATGATTTTGAACTATTCATTCGTGTGATTTGGGATATTAAATATTTTTCGGGAGATACCCAACCAGTAAATTCATTCTGCCTTAATTATATGCAGATACTCTTCATTTGTAAAGTATAGGTTCTAATTTTATATATTTTTTCAGCAAATTCTTAATTAAAGTGAAATTTATACTGTGAATTGGCTGTTTTTGCTGTTCTGTTGCAAAGATTCGATAAAATTCACTCTACCCATTTTCTATTAAGCCAAATCCGATTGTAAATGCAAACATATTTGCCAGTATAATTAAGAAGCAGTAATATTGTCGAAATTTTATTGATTTTCTTTAATAAGAATTAACTATATTTTGTTAATATGATATAATACCAATAAATGCAATAAGGCGGTTAAATTTATGGCCAATAAAAATAAATCACAAAAACCGAAGGATGATTTATCAAGTGGGCTTGGCAGAAGGATTAGAGATCTTCGGCAAAGTAAGAATCTACGGATTCTTGATTTGGCAAACATGACTGGCTTAACGTCCAGTATGATTAGCCAAGTTGAACGTGCCGGAATTTCGCCTTCAATTGAAACATTGAAAAAAATCGGCAACGCCCTCGCTGTACCAGTTGGATACTTTTTTGAAGAAGATAAGGCAGCCGAACAGCAAATCGAACCAACGCCTGATTTTTCCCAAGCAGATGGGATCGTCGAAGCCCTTGTCAGAAGTGGTTTGAAAATTGTTGAAACGTCACCTGTCGTCCATGAGCATCACCGCAAAGTATTGTCACCAGGCAAAGGGGTTCATTTTTATTTGCTGAATCCGAATCTGGATGGACCGATTGAATTCATTTACAATATTTACGATCCTGGCAGCGGAACCGGGGAAGGTTTATATTCACATCCAGGCTGTGAATGTGGTCTTATCTTGGAGGGCGAGCTAGTCGTTCGAATATTAGATAAAGTATATCGTTTACAGAAAGGTGATAGTATCACTTTTGATTCATCACAACCTCATTCTAAGGTAAATGAGGGAAAAACCCGCTGCGTTTGTGTCTGGGCTAATTCTCCACCGTATTTTTAAAATGTATTCTGGCATTCATATTGCCTCAGATCCTTTTTTGTAAAATGCCGGGCATTCTTCTATTTGGATCGATACAACGGTTTGTGTATCACGGGCGAGCGAAGCTGCCTTGGCTGTCAGCTGACCGACATAGCCGTCCCAGGAGGTGGGGCCATCGACCCTACCTGCGCTGCAGGCGTTGATCCATTCCTGCATCTCAATATTGAAGGCTTCCACAAACCGTTCTGACCAGTCCTTGCAAATTGGCGTAACACAAGCAGCTTTGGTTCGAACCATTACATTAGCAGGCTCAGGAAGATTGATAATACCTTCTTCGCAACAAACTTCGCACTTGATGTCATAGCCATAATGACAGTTT
>CAZTEH010000202.1:0-2349 GCA_964612345.1 uncultured Oscillospiraceae bacterium
AAAAGTACCTGTGCATGACACCACTGCAGCCATACATAAAGCCTTAGCCAAGCACAAGGCAAAGAAAGTCATGTTTGATTATTCTCCGGATGGGAGGGTTGAGTGCATATGCTTTTCTATCGATACCAACGAAGGAGAGAGGGCCGTTAAACTTCCTGGGAATGCAAAGAAGGTTCAGACGGTGCTCCAGGAGCAGAAGAAAAAGACCACTTCTATCGATGCAAGCATGGAACAGGCGGAACGGGTGGCATGGCGAATAGTGAAGGACTGGACAGAGGCTCAGCTTGCGATTCTTGAGACGGAAATGGTAGACACGGGGCAGATCTTCCTTCCTTATTTTACGGATGGTCAAGGTAGCACAGTATACGACCTCTATAAATCGGGGGCCCTTCTGGGGAACTTGATGATCGGTGGCATGGAATGATTGTGTTTGCTGATTATACACCGATTGAGGATTGTGAGAACGATGATGTCATTGAATTATGCCGTCAATGTAATAAGTGTGGCAGATTTACGGCACAGAAGGAAGCGCAAGAAAAGAGAGTCCATCAGAAGTTCTTGATAAAAATAATGATAAACAATTTGGGATTTTCTCAAGAAGAGAAGAGAGCATTTCTTCTTGAGGTAATGCAGGAACTGAATTTGACTCAGCCGAAGATCATCGAGGAGGCGCGGGAATGAAAGCATTAACATTATGGCAGCCGTGGGCATTTTTGATTTTTAGGATGCTGAAGCATGTCTTTCCTCAGAGGCCTTTGAAAAGGATTGAAACGAGAAGCTGGAACACAAATTTTAGAGGCCGGATTGCTATCCATGCTGCGAAATATAAAAAAATAGATTCGGAAGTTTATCAAGAAATCAAACAGGCCCTCAAGGCTTCAGGAGCCGATGTTGCAGTAGTACAGATTGATTACCTTGAATATGGCATACCGGCTGACCAGTTTGGCGCTGTCGTAGGAACTGTGGAAATAATAGACTGCGTTCCGATTGAGCAGCTCTACGGAACAGAGTACGATACGCCGCTTGAAAGGGCATGTGGAGGCTGGTCTCCCGGAAGATATGGATGGATACTGAAAGATCCGCTTTTATATGATAAGCCAATCCCGGCGACAGGCCGGCAGGGTTTATGGACGTGGGAGGATGAATCGTAATGGAAAGATTAACTGAAATTGTGGACGGCCGACTGTGTGTTGTCGGAATGAGACCTGAAAACGAAGATGAAAAGCTTATTGAGGTTGTAAAACTCCTTGCAGAATATGAGAGCCTTGAAAAGAAACCTGCAGAACTGAAGGTAATCTGCACCGCAGTTGCTAATCAACAAAATAACGATCTGCAAAAGGCATTCGCTCTGGCCTGCCGTCTACTTAGTGATTTCGACTGTCCCGCTACTATGATGGGAACAGACTGGACGGAATGCGATGGTGAAGCTGACCAATGTGGTGACCGTAATCAATGGGAATGTTGGCAGAAATATTTCCAGGAGCGTGTGGGGTCGGAATCGGTTTGTCGGATCTGCGGGTGCACTCAGAACAATGCCTGTCCGGGAGGATGTAGTTGGGTTGAAGAGGATCTGTGTAGCTGCTGTGCAACTGAAGAAGGAAAATTATAACTTAGACTATGGAAGGAGAGTAAGGGAAATGAAATATATAATTTCGTACGAAAAAACGGCCACTCCGAAGAACGTGACCGTTGCAAAAACAAAGATGAAGAGGTTTTTATCTTTGGCCTTTAGCCGTTTCAAACTCTGCAACAAGCCTGTTGCATCTAGCGAGATTTTCATCAGGCTTATTGAAAGGAATTTTGGCGGGAAGCTTGAGTAATGTATCCTGCTTCATTTGTAAAGCAGTTAGAACAGCAGATAATTCAGGATTGCCGAAATGTTTACCATGAGTCATCAATATAAGCTTGGCAGACTTAAACGAATCTAAAACATTCATTCCGTTAATTTTCATATCAGATTTGATAAGCCCCATACAAGCATCGAGGGATTCGATCATAAAGTCGACGTCTTCATCGGAGAATGACGTAAAGTGTACGTGGGAGACTTGAGCCAATTAAATCACATCCTTTCGCCAAAATAATATCATTTTTGTGGATGGAATAAAAGGGAGAATAATCCGAGCTAATAGGTTTGACTCAAATGAACTTCCTTTATATATGTAAGAAAAAGCCTGGGCGTTCCTGCCCAGGCATACCCAACAGAACAATTGTCAGAAAATTATATGGTAACACAGGGCGCTCGGTATGGAGCATGGGATCTTGGTAAAGGTTATTAAAGATAGAACAACGGAGGAGTAATAGGTATGGCAGCTGTACTTGAAACGATATTTGCTGGGGGAATAATTCTTC
>CAZTEH010000203.1:0-2295 GCA_964612345.1 uncultured Oscillospiraceae bacterium
GATTTTGGCTTTGAGTTCACTCTCTTTGATTTCTTCCGCCTTCAGCATTTGGTCGATTTCATTTTTCAGCCGGATGGCTTCGAGGGAAATTGGATTGTCCTCGTCGGCTTCGACCCCCGCATCCGCAAGCCGGAGATTTTCTATGAGGTGGCGCCAGAGAGCTTTGACGCTCTCCATCAGGATCTCGTCGGTGACTGCTATGCCGATGTGCTTTGCATCCCCTTCGTAGTACCATCTTTCTTCTCCGTTTTTTTTGACTCTGCGCCTGATGTAATTTCCGCAGACTGCGCACACCAACAGGAGCTTGACGGCTTTGATATCATTTGATTCCGTGTGGGTGTAGGGCTTCTGGACCAGCTTTACCGCTTGGCAGAGGGCTTTCTCTATGATCGGGGGATATTTCCCCTTACCGAGATAATTCTGATTCTGCAGGATCCTCGCCACCATGTTTTTGTTCCATGCGGGTTTTTCGGGTATATAACGGATGCCTTCCTCGGTCAAGCTTTCTGCGATTGCCTTGTAGGACAGCCCCTCGGAGTAGCTTCGGTAGATGCGGCGGATCACTTCGGTCTCCACATCATTCGTCATAACCCTGCCGTCATCTATCTTGTAGCCGTAGGGCAAGGTTCTGTTTTGCGTCATAAAATCACAACCTTTCTGTCAGCCGAAGACCGCCCAGCAAAATAAAATCAATAGAATCGCTGTCGCTGTCACCGGCGATGATGCTTTCCACCATGTCGCCAAACAGGACCGCATCCATTTCGTCGATATGGTCGGGGCCGTTTTCTATGATTTCAATAAGGTCTTCGATTTTATTGATTAAGTCTCCCGCCTCATCGTCCTCCAGTAGACGGGCCTTGGCGAGTTTGAGGCTGCGGATCTTGCGGTTTAGCTCATCGGATTGAGATATAAAAAGAGCAGAATCGAGGATGCCTTTGGACAATAGTCCGTTCATCACATGATTCTGCTCTGAGAGCTCCGCTATTTGTTTGTTGATGGTTCTGATTTCGAGATTTCCTCTGGCTTTCATCTCTCTCAGCTTTTCAAGCTGAGAGAGCATCGGCATGAGGATGTCTGCATAGTTTTGTTTCAGCTTATTGTACAGTCGTATAAAAGCGCTGTATACCGCTTCTTCAGCGATCCGCTTCGAGTCGCAGAGGGTTCTACCTTCGTTATGAGCTCTGCATACCCAATAAGTTTTCCTATTATTGACCCTGCGTCGGTAGGTGGCACCGCATTTTCCGCATCGAATTTTCAGGCTGAGTGGATATTGTCCGTACTGAATATCCTTGTACACTTCTGCCCGTTCCCGAAGCAGGATGTTTGCGAGCTCAAACTGGATAGGGCTGACGGTCGGTTCATGGGTGTTCTTTACGTAGTACTGCGGCAATTCCCCTTTATTTCTGCGCCTGCGGTATGGCAGGGCATCTTCGTTGTACTTCTTTTGCAGTAGCATGTCTCCGATATACCGCTCGTTTTTAATTATGAAGGAGATTTCCGGATGATGCCACTTTGCCTTGCCATCTTTGCGGGGAATACCGTCTGCGGTGAGCCCCCTTGCGATTCCGATGATGCCTCTTCCCGCAAGGTATTCCGAGAAGATCCTTCGGACTGTTTGGGCTTCCGGCTCATATACTTCAAGCTGATAATCCACCAGACGATAGCCGTATGCTGGATTGGATGATACGTAGGTGCCGCTGCGCATTCGCATGCGTACGCCTTTTTTACAGTTTTTCGAAATGCTCAGCGATTCTTCCTGGGCAAACAGTGCGTAGAGTGTAAGTAAGTTTTCACTGGTGATATTTGCGGTGTCGATGCCCTCCTTTTCAAAGAAGACCGTCACACCGATTTCCTTGAGTTCCCGGATGACGCGGATGGTATCCAGTGTGTTTCGGGCAAACCGGCTAGTTGACTTGGTGATAATGCGGTCGATTTTTCCCTTGTGGCAATCCTGAATCATACGGTTGAAATCATCCCGCTTTTCAATGGATACCCCTGTCGTACCCTCGTCTCCATAGACTTCAATAAACTGCCAGCTTTCGTTTTTCTCAATCAGCTTGGTATAATATCGTACTTGTGCGGAAAATGAATTGAGCTGATCGTCGGAGTCGCTGCTGACACGGGCATATCCTGCCACCCGCAGTTTGGCGGGATCCATGGCAGCTGTAGCCTTGATCCGGATAATTTCACGCCGCGAGTTGCTCATGGCACTCAAGTCCACTGTTTCCAACGTGTTCATGATTTTCGCCTCCTTTCTTAGCACAACACCATACCACAATGAGAGTTCAAAAGCTA
>CAZTEH010000204.1:0-2205 GCA_964612345.1 uncultured Oscillospiraceae bacterium
GGATGTCTGGCAGATCAACATGGTGGGCAGAACTTCTGCAGAACGGACCGGTTATGCGACACAGAAACCGGAACAGCTCATAGAACGGATTTTGGAGAGCTGTACCAGAGAAGGAGATTTATGTGCCGATTTCTTCGGCGGTTCGGGAACTCTTTCCGCTGCTGCGGATCGTATGAGCAGGAGGTGGATTTCCTGTGATCTCGGTGAATTGGCTGCCGTAAATACCCATAAGAGGATGGTTTCCACCTCAAAGGACGGATACATATTTTATACAGAATCGAATAATCTTGAGAATAAAGGCAATTTAAAAGTAAAAACGGATTTACAACCTCCTTCGGTTTCTGATAGAATGAAGCTTACTGTGACGCTTCTGGATTATCAGCCAAATTCTTTCAATAGCATACCCGTGGAAGCAAAATTCCTGCCTGTTATCAAAAAAATCGTGAAAGAAGATTCTCTGCAGCTGATCGATTATTGGAGCATCGATTTTGACTATGACTTGATCACCTATCAGCCCAGGCTTCACTTTTGCAAAGAAAATGATGGAATCCAGCTTTCCTGTGACTGGCTTGCAAAGAAATTTGGAAACATAGGGATCCGGTGCATTGATATTTTCGGAAACAGTACATTCCATGTAATCAATCTAAGGGGGTAAGGTGAATGAAATTGAAAATGAATAAGGATAACATAAAGAAGCTGGGAATCGATCTGCTTTTTATCATAGCAGGCTGTTCCATCAGTGCATTTTCTACCATAGGAATCCTAATCCCCAATGGGCTGACCAGTGGTGGTATCACCGGTATGGTCCGAATCATCCAAGGATTTTACTACGTAGATTTTTCCATATTGTATTATGCGTTCGCCTTTGCGATCCTGATCATATGCGCCATACTGCTAGGCTTAAAGGAAGCCAGAAAGATCGTATTGCTAACCATTATTTTCCCTACGATACTGTTTATTTTTGAGCACTTTGAATTTTCGCTCCTGGAAGAAAAGGATCTGTTCCTGGCAGCAATCTACTGCGGCGTACTGGGTGGCATCTGTTGCGGTCTGGTATTTTCCAGAGGATACTCTTTTGGGGGAACCGACACCATAGCGAAGATCATCCAAAAGAGGATGATGCCCCATGTGGGTCTCAGCCAGATCCTGCTTGTCATCGATGCCGTCGTTATCATCGGATCCGGATTCCTGTTCGGACGAAATATCGCGCTTTATGCACTGGTCACCCAAGTCATCTTTTCCAAAACCGTGGATTATGTCATGTACGGCTTTGATACGAAAGCGGTACAGCTTGAGATCATTACCAGCAGGCATGATGATGTGGCAGATTATATCCTTAACGAGATTGGCAGAGGTGTGTCCAATGTTACGGTAACCGGTGAATATACAAAAGTAGCACGTGAAAAGATCATTACCATCTGCTCCCCGAGAGAAAGCATGCTGATCAAGAAGTATGTGGCGAAAAAAGACAAGGATGCCTTTGTAACCGTAATCCACGTTGACACAGTCTGGGGCAACGGAGAAGGCTTCACGGATATTTTAAAGGAATAACAGTATATTTTATTGAAATAACGCCATTTCCCATTTGACATTTCAGTAGAATAGAAGTAAAATAAATACTAGCGCATTGAATCGATGCGCCACCGACATGGGGCGTTAGCTCAGTGGATAGAGTCGCAGACTTCGAATCTGTCGGTGGGGGGTTCGAGTCCCTCACGCCTCACCAAAAAGAAAAGACATTCCTTTATGGAGTGTCTTTTCTTTTTGTCAGTTAAGGTGAGGGACGAGAACCCGAAAGGGCACGAACGTCGTGAGAAAGTCCGGTGAACTTTCAAGCAGAGAGTGGTCCAAGCCTGCTGAGAGGGCAGGCGAAGGACGGCGGACACGGCAGTGGACGCAAAGTCCCTCACGCCTCACTCAATTGTATTTTTAATAAATAGTTGCGCAAGAACAAACGTTCTGGTATAGTATGGCTGTAGTTAAGCCCTAATATCAATGGCTAAGAAAGTAAAGTATATGAGGGATCATTATGGATAAGGAAAATGCGATTAAATTATTCCAAGATAAACGAGTTCGTGTTATATGGGACGAAGATCAGGAAAAATGGTTTTTTTCAATTATCGATGTCATCGAAGTTTTAACTGGAACCGATCGCCCCCGAAAATATTGGAATGATTTGAAATCAAAACTTAATTCAGAAGGAAG
>CAZTEH010000205.1:0-2164 GCA_964612345.1 uncultured Oscillospiraceae bacterium
TTGACTTTATTCTTTTTTTTCTTGAGTCACCCCAACACTTGACATAGAGCCTAAATAATAATTATGATAGCGCCGCGCCAAGGGAATACCCCTGGCAGGCGCTAAAAAAATGCACCGTAACGGTGCATTTTTTAGTGATTTTAATATAGGTTTGCGAAGATCTCTCTGATTTCTTCGTCTGTTAAGAATACGTAGTTATTTCCAAGAAGTCTCTGCTGATTGTCGACAGTGGATTTTGTGAATTCGTCGATTTGAGCTTCAACCATTCCGTACTCTCTTAATGGCTTCTTGATGATGAGTTTGTTCAGGAATTTTTCCAGTTCGCCGTATACGTCGCCGTTCGGATCAACGCCAAGGGCATCAGCGAAGATCTTGGTAGCCAGCTTGATTTTGCCGTCCGGATTCTTTCTTGTGTACATCTTGAAGACTTCTGTGAAGAACTGATAGTTTGCTTCTCCGTGCGGTACATGGAATGCTCCGCCGATGGAATAGGACAATGCATGAACAGCTGCGCAGCCTGCATTTCCAAATGCAATACCGGCATAGCAGGAAGCAAGAACAAATTCTTTCAGATTATTGAATCTTTCTTCTTCACCCTTTGCAACGATTTTCTTATAGCCGTCCATGATCATCTGGATCGCCTGCAGGGAATACATTTCAGTGAATGGGGATGCCTTTGGAGACAGATAGGATTCAATCGCGTGAATCAAAGCGTCAACTGAGCTGGTTACGAAAAACTTGTATGGCAGGCCTTTTACTGTCTCAGGTACGAGAACTGCATAATCAGCGTAAGTCTGCTCTACTGCAAGACCTTTCTTTGTATGTAAGGACTTTAGCTCAGCAATCGTAACATTCGTTACTTCGCTTCCGGTTCCGCAGGTAGTAGGAACAACAACCAGTTCCTTCACTTTCTTCGGTGCAACTGCTCCTGTGAAAAGGTCAATCGACTTTTCAGGAACATCCAATGCAAGGATTTTGCAGATATCTACGATTGTACCGCCACCGAAAGCAACGATTCTTTTAAAATCATATTTTTTCATTTCTACAGCCATGGCGTCGATCATCTCGTCGGATGGCTCTCCTGCGCCGAACTTTTCCTGGAAGATGATGTTGGTTTCGATTCCAAGCGGCTTCACATATGGAGTGTACATCCACTCATTCGTTACTAACAGGTCATCCTTACCAACTTTGAATTCATCATTGAATTCTTTGAAAGTGTCAAAATAAAACACTTTAGGAACTACTCTTAATGCTTGCATTTTAAAATCCTCCTAATTATTGGGCTATTTGCCCCTTTAAATCATACGGTTCATCGGTAATATTAAAATTTAGCGTTGAATCTCTTTTCAAATTCTACCTTAAGTTCTTCCCTGAAATCAGGATGAGCGATATTGATCAAGTTTCTTGCTCTGTCTTTTAAGGTTTTCCCTTTTAGTTCAGCAATACCATATTCTGTTACGATATAATCCACGTCCTGTCTGGAGGTTGTAACAGCAGCACCATGGTCGATATATGGTGTGATCTTTGAAACCATTGTACCGTCTTTTTTATTTGCAACAGATGGCATAGCGATAACGGCTTTCCCTTTTCCGTCAAGAGACATTGCTGCTCCTCGTACAAAGTCAACCTGTCCGCCAACTCCGCTGAACTGCTTGGTTCCGATGGAATCAGAAACAACCTGACCCATAAAATCAACCGCAAGACAGGAATTGATGCAAACTAGATTTGTATTTTGAGCAACGACCACAGGATTATTAACATAATCAACCGGACGCATTTCAATCGCAGGATTTTCTCTTGCGAAATCATAAAGCCTCTTCGATCCCATTAAGAACGTTACGATCATTTTGTTTTTGTTTAAGCCTTTTTTCGAGTTATTCACGACACCGGCTTCAAACAAATCCACAACGCCATCCGAAATCATTTCTGAATGGATCCCTAAATCCTTCTTATCCTTCAAAGACTGCAGAACTGCATCCGGAATTGCTCCAATGCCTAACTGCAGAGTAGAACCATCTTCTACCAGCTCTGCACAGTTCTTTCCGATAGCCAGTTCCACTTCTCCGATTTTAGGAAGACCTAGTTCAAATAATGGATGGGAAGTTTCTACGAATTTATCGACTTTGCTTACATGTACAAAGGTCTCACCAAAGACAACCGGCAC
>CAZTEH010000206.1:0-2070 GCA_964612345.1 uncultured Oscillospiraceae bacterium
GGCAAAACGGACAGCAGCGCAAGCATAGCTTGCGTCGGAGTTCCGGAACGGAACGATAGGTGCGTAAAATTGGGCGAGCTAGTAAAGTAAGGATAAATGATTGGAGGTTTTCATATGAAATATACCTTGACCATTAACATGAAAAGCAGAAAATATCCGGTAATTATCGAAAGTGGTTTGTTTGGAACGATTGGAAACACTCTGGGCAAGCACTTTGCAGGAAAAAAAATCGCCTTGATAACAGACGAAAATATACAAAAAGTCTGGGGTGATTTTTTAACAAAACAACTGGCTGCATCCCATTGTGAATGGGAAATTATTGCACTGCCCGCCGGGGATACCAGCAAGTCCTTTGATACACTTACCGTAATCTATAAAAGATTGATTGACTTTCAGATCACCCGCGACGATGTTATCGTTTCGCTGGGCGGCGGCGTTATTGGCGACATCTCCGGATTCGCTGCTGCAACCTTTTTGAGAGGTGTTGATTTTGTCCAGATTCCGACCACTTTAATCGGCCAGGTCGACAGCAGTATCGGAGGAAAAAATGCGGTCAATCTTCCGGAAGGTAAAAATCTTGTGGGAACGTTTTATCAGCCTACGTACGTTTATATCGATCCTGATTTTATCAAGACGCTCTCGGACTATCATATGGCAGACGGGATGGCGGAGATCATTAAGTACGCCTGTGTTTCCGATGCCGACTTGTTCCAGGATTTGATCAGAATGAAAAATCATCGGGATGCACAGTATATCGAATCCATCATCTATCGCTGCTGCCTGATAAAGAAGCAAATGATCGAACAGGATGAAAAGGATCAGGGAATTAGGATGCTTACAAATTTCGGGCATACCATCGGCCATGCGATTGAAAATCTCTATGACTACAGACTCTACGGACACGGCCAAGCGGTGGCCATCGGAATGCAGACTATAACCGAGCACAGCGAGGCCATGGGACTAACCGGAATCAATACTTCCGCAATGCTGAAGGAAATTCTTCTCGAATACGGTCTTCCGGCAGAGCTTCCTCAGGGCATCGATAAAGATCTACTGGCCCAGACGGCTATGAAAGATAAAAAAAGCCGCGGAAACAAAATGAATCTTGTTTTAATTGAAAAAATAGGGAAAGGATATATCTATCCGATCGAGAAAGCAGATATCAGGAAGTTTATCGATTAAGTGCACCTTTTGGATATAATAGAAACGAACATAGTGGAGGACGAAGTAAATGATGAAACTGGGTCTTGTAGGCGAAAAGCTATCTCATAGCCTATCCCCTCAAATACATGAAGAAATAATGAATCAAAGAGGGATAAACGGTACTTATGATATACTGGAATTTCCAAAGGAAACGTTCACCCAGGACTTCAACGCGTTAAAAAAATCAGATTATCGCGGAGTCAATATCACGATCCCATACAAAGAGACCATCATTCCCCTTTTAGATGATATTTCACAGCAGGCGAAATATATCGGGGCTGTCAACACAGTATTATTTGAAGACGGCTTTGCGAAAGGTTTCAATACGGACTACAACGGATTCCTCACATTGCTTGACCATAATAACATTACTGTAAAGGGAAAAGGAGCCGTTATCTTAGGCTCCGGTGGCGTTGCAAAAGCCGTGGTGAAGGGGCTTCTCGATCTTGGAATTTATGATCTTACCATCGTAAGCAGAGGGAAACAGAATTTTCACGGGAATTACATCGTGTCCTATGAATTCTTCAAGGAAGCACGTGTAAAAAGCGATATCCTGATAAACTGCACTCCTGTGGGTATGTATCCGAATGTGGATGCCTCTCCCATTCCAAAGGAATGCATCAGGGCAGATACCGTTATCGATTTGATTTACAACCCTTCGATGACCCTTCTGTTAAAACATACGGAAGAGCTTGGAATCAGAGGGATCAACGGCTGTGAAATGCTGAAGGAGCAAGCGATAAAAGCTTATGATATATGGATCGGAAGCGAAAACGTATAAAAACTTCACCTCTTAAAATGAATTAAATAATGGCTCTACAATAAATGTTGGGGTGACCACCGAGAAAACGGTGATTACCCTGGCAT
>CAZTEH010000207.1:0-2055 GCA_964612345.1 uncultured Oscillospiraceae bacterium
AATTATTATATCGTAAAATTCTAATTTATACAAGTTTTAGTTGCAACAAAGTACTGGTGAAGATTAAGATCCAAAGGCTATACTCATTATTGGCCTGATGATCATGTGGATAATGGGCAACGCAACGCACCGTTCCTGAAGATCCGGTGCATACTAAACATACTGCGTAGTTCACCTGACATGTTTTTATAAATAAATTTGATTCCGTTTTCTTTTTCTGCCTATATGACTGAAAGCACTTTCAAAAATCGGCAAACGGAATTCGGAAGTTCTGGCCGATTTAGGGCAGGTCTTTACGCAGGCATAACAGCGAAGGCATTGCTGCTCATTGATCTTCAATGTTTCATGGTCAATCGCGCCGGCAGGACATTTGCGGGCACAGGCCCCACAGGCGTTGCAAACGGACTTATTTACACGCGGTTGCCGGATTAAAAACCGTGTACCTGCATCCGGGAACTCCGCAATAAACTTTGGCAATGCAGGTTTTGGAAGCATAATTGGCGTAAAGTTTTCGGTATCAAATTTCTTCCGGAGCTTGCCTCCGAATATACGCGCCTGTTCCAGATCATATTCATCCGGCCTGCCGTAAGCCACCGGGACTGTTTCAGTCGCATAGGTATGTTGGCCAATCAATGCCGCTGCCGCAATTAGGTAAAAATGGTTTTTCGCAGCAAAATCTTCAAACTGTTGCAGGCTAATCCCAAATCCCACATTGCCATAAACCGAGACAACGGCAAGAGGTTTTGTATTCCCTTCAATTTGCTTCAGAAAATCGCATAGGAACTTTGGAATCCTCTCCCCATATATTGGCACTGCAATGATAACCAAATCACTTTCCACGCTCTGGTAACTTTTCCTATTCGCCGGCAAAGTAATATCCGTAAAATACACTTCACTGCTTAATCCCTGTGAGATCGCTTTTACAAGCGTTCTGGTTGTGCCGGTTGCTGAAAAATAAATGATTTCCGCTTTCATGATTCACCCCCTTTACTTGTTTTATAGATATAAATAATCCGAGGTTTTGTAGGTAGCCGACAGGACCCTTCTTAAGAAAATATTCTCATAGTGCTTCAAGGCATGAACCCAGCCGGTTAATAAGCATACCGGGAAGTCAAACTATAAATTGGAGCTTGACATTATAAGAGACTGGTTATAGTAGTTCCGAACTTTTCGACACCTTGCTCAATAATATCTATCAACGAAGCCTGATCCTCAAAATTCGATATAGATGTCAAAGTGCATTCTATGACGGCGGCTTGATTATTATCATCATCGTATCTCTTTGATATTCATCTGTTTCGAGCGGAAGACCACACTTTGAAGTCACCCTTTTCGTGTAGATAGACTATGGCAATCTTAAGCCCCTTATCTTTCAAGAGTTTTGTGCTTAATGAAATTAGGACATGTCCATATAGCCTTGGTAGACACTGCCTGTATCCTTAATGATATCATATACGGCTTTATTTCTGTAACTTTATATATCCAATTGGCCCAAACAGACTCATCTTTTTTAATAGATCTCCTATCACTCCCATCGGCAATTCCATTTCATTTTGAAGCCAATATGTTAATACTCCAATTTGTGCAGATGCAAAATATTCTATAATATAGTCCAAATAAGGAACCGATTGAATTTCTTCACTTTTCAACAACTCTAACAAATTCTTTTTTATTATGGTTTTCAATTTATAGGAAAATACTGGATCACCATTACTTCCAAGTAATATCTTTAAGTATTTACTATATTTCTGATAAAACTCTAATGACGGAATAATTGAATTTAGGTCCCCATCTTTTAATATTGTAGTATATATATCTTTAATTTTATTGGTAAAATCTGTTAAAAATTCATTTTCAATACTCTCCAACAGATCGTAAATATCTCTATAATAGAGATAAAATGTACTTCTATTTATATGTGCATTCCTTGTTATATCTTTTATACTGATTTTCTCAATTTTATTTTCCTTGCAAAGTTCAAAAAAAGCGTCTCTGATTATTCCTTTAGTTTTTGCAACTTTTCTGGATTCCTGATTCATTTTCTTTTTCTCCTAT
>CAZTEH010000208.1:0-2007 GCA_964612345.1 uncultured Oscillospiraceae bacterium
AAGGTAGGTGCGTCCCACAAGCCACCCCGTGCGAAGACATAGTTTGATATGTGGACGGTGATAATAAATTCCATGGCATGGGGAGTGAATTTGATACTGCTCGGGCGATACCCCGCCGCAGAATTGCTTTTGTTTTTGGAGACCACTCCGTTCTCAGCCATTAACACATCATCTATGTATAATTCATATGCGGTTGACTGAGGGAGTATTTTTATAGCCAGCGGCAGATCGGGCGTTACTCCGGTAACGATCATCCGATAGGTTCCATACCCAAATCCGGGGATCGGTTTTCCGTTTGCCTCGTAGTAATTCCAGACGGTCGGAGGAGTAATATAGGCATCGGGTTGATCCGAAGCCGGCAGATCGGAATAGCTCACCGGCTCAACAAAACGCTCGTAATAGAACTGCCATTCTCCGTCAAGGCTCAGCTTTCCCTTTTCCTCAAAATCGTACCAGGAGAGATCCAGATGTCCTTTTTCGGCAGTTGTATTCCACTCTGTATTGTCCATGATATTAAAATTAGAAATCATAATGAAAAAAGTCAACAGCAGAAAAACTATTTTCAGAAAAAGCGGTCTCGTTCGTTGCATAATTCTATCCTCCGACGCCAACTTACCATTTATTTCATATTATAGCATATTCCGTCGTGGAAATAATATCATTTTCGACTGCAGGATTTGGGCAGTATTGGACTTCGCTTTGTTAAGCAAGCTCGTCCGTCCTGTGTATGCCTTGTATGTGGTTTCTGTTCGTCAGACCGAGAGTTTGCCTTAGACTTCCTTCAGATTCCACCTCGCGATGGACACCCTTGTCCTCAGCTAACAGTTCCTACTGCCAAGCCTGTAGTGGACTTTCCCCACCAAGTTATCGCCCATGCTGGGCAAACTTAAAAAAACCCTCCAAATTGCTTCGGAGGGTTTGTTTGATTAACGCTTTGAGAACTGGGAAGCTTTTCTAGCTTTCTTGAGTCCGTATTTCTTTCTTTCCTTCATTCTTGGGTCTCTGGTTAAGAAACCAGCTGCCTTCAAAGGAGCTCTGAAAGCTTCTCTGTCTGAATGAGCAAGGGCTCTGGAAATACCATGTCTTAAAGCTCCGGCTTGACCTGTGAACCCGCCGCCTTTTACGGTAGCGATTACGTCAAATTTGCCTTCAACTCCTGCAACTTCGAAAGGTCTTCGAACCTCTCTCTTCAGGATTTCCATTCCAAAATAGTCATCAAGTGACTTTTTATTTACTGTGATATTGCCTTTACCAGGGATTAATCTGACTCTAGCAACGGAAGATTTTCTTCTACCTGTTCCTGTATATTGCATCTTTGCCATTTATGATTCCTCCCTCTCCTAATAATTCCAAACTTCAGGTTGCTGTGCTTCGTGCTTATGTTCCGTACCAGCATATACCTTAAGCTTCTTGAACATCAATCTGCCTAATTTTCCATCAGGCATCATGCCTTTCACGGCATGTCTGATAATTTCTTCCGGCTTCTTCGCCTGCAGCTTTTCGAACGTGATCTCACGAAGTCCGCCCGGATAGCCTGTATGTCGCTTGTAAACCTTATCTTTTCTCTTATTTCCGGTTACTTCAACCTTCTCGGCATTTATAATAATAACATAATCACCTGTATCAACATGTGGTGTGTAAATAGGCTTTCTCTTACCTCTCAATATAGAAGCGACTTCTGTGGCCAATCTGCCAAGTGTTTTTCCCTCAGCATCGATAATATACCATTTGTGTTCCACTTCATGAGGCTTTGCGATAAATGATTTCATCTTAAAAACTCTCCTCATAATCTAATTCGATTCGCCAGTGCGTTTCACCCCACCCTGACAATAATTTTTATATCCGTAAAATCCGGGGCTAATGGATTTTTACACATAATGCACAAACATTATAATATTTTACCACCATGTTTGTCAACCAAAATGTAACGATAAAAAGAAATTTAACGATAATTCTTAAATGAAAAAGTAAATGCAATTTTTAAGGGTTCCAATTGCGGTTAGTCTC
>CAZTEH010000209.1:0-1964 GCA_964612345.1 uncultured Oscillospiraceae bacterium
AAAAATTAGGGCAGTAAAGTCAACTGGGCTGACCAGGATTCTCAATGCTTATGATGCCGGTGCTGCTGTCATATGAAACACCTAAGTCCATCAATCGATTTAAATTCTTCATTGGTTTCCTTAACAAAGAGCACTTCTGAATCCGACCATTTTTTTGCATAAGCAAGTGCATACCCTTCCTCACAAAATGCATGAAGGAATTTGTCATTTTGATAAACCATATAATCTTGAGGCTGCATCTTCATTACCTCTTCAGCCACAATAAGACAAATGCTCTTCGCCGGCATCCAGACTTTATCAAAATCTTCATTTGGGTAAGGGTAACTCCCAACATATTTACAAAGTTCCATTGTTAATGTCGGCTTCAGAAACGTTTCTCGAACCGTATCTCCAAATGTGCCGTAATCTGTGTCAGCGGTATCGGTAAGCTTTTTGAAACCGCTCGCATTTATTATGCGTGAAACCATTGAATTGAGCTGAGGATAGTAGCCGGCATTTCTGTCATTCCATCCGTAAATACCTTCCCCTTGTGAGTGGAAAGAAAGATAGGCCCAGCACATATTAGAATTCAGAAAATCCATGATCGCCTCCGTCTCAGGCTCGCTTAACGGAGAATATCCCTTAAATAAACTTGAGGCGGGTGCGGTAACCGGCCTGTTGACATACCAATTATTGGGATAATTTCTGTTCAGATCGACCCCGTTGATATTGGCTTTCCAAGAGTGATACCCTAAGCTTTCTGAATTATTAATTGCTATTTTAGAAACTGCATCATAGTTTTTCACAGTGTATATTCCGTTTTGCACAAGATTAACTCCATCAGGATTTACCATTGGAACGATGCAAAATGTAACGTTGTTTAATATCTCCGAGATGTTATATTCTGCAAATGCGCCGTCGGTTGAATACGCATAGGCATACCTGTCAATCATATACATCAAATAGGTTGTGCTTATATACTCACGTGTATGGGTGGCTCCGCTCAGGAATATTCTTCTGCTGCCATTGCCGAATTCAATGAGTGCGATATCCCGACCTTCTACCGTTTTTCCAATGCTTTTCAGTCTGACAAGATCAGGATACATCTCCTGCAGTTCTTCCGCATCCGCTAGCATATTTTCGTAGCTGTATTCATGATATGGGTCTACTGTATATTCATTAACGGTATCTGCATGCGCAGCAGTGCTGATCGATCCGATTGCCATAAGCGCCACGGCAAACAACACCAGTCGCGTTTTAAATCTTTTTTGCATCGTTCTCTCTTCCTTACGCTTGACCTCTCAGGAATTGTTATTATTAGCAAATTCCATTAATCTACAACTTTCCTTATATTATACCACCTTGCGACAGATTGAATCCTTATCCTAACAGAAAGATTTATTTTCCAAGACCCACAGATTTTTTCGTTTCAAAAAATGTAGAATGCCATTCTAAAATGGCATTCTACATAAAAGAAAGAGGATTATGTTGTATGATTAAAAGTGAATTGCTTTGTCAATGGCCGCATGGAATGCTTCATGATAGATTTCCGAAACGGTCGGATGCGGATGAATCGACATTGCCACTTCTTCCGCTGTAGCTTCGAGATTCATGGCAACAACAGCTTCTGCAATCAGATCTGTCGCGTGGATGCAGAAAAGATGGACACCAACGATCTCATTGTACTTCGGTTCAACGATGACCTTGATCAAGCCGTTTTCTTCACCGGTAACTTTTGCCTTACCATTTGCCAGAAGAGGGAATTTTCCAACCTTTACCGCACCGTATTTTACTTTTGCCTGAGCTTCTGTCAAGCCAACGCTGGCAACTTCCGGCTGTATGTAGATTGCGCTTGGAATCTTGTCATAATCCATTGTTTTATGGTGCCCGCAGATATTTTCCACAGCAGCGATACCTTCTGCAGATGCAGTATGAGCCAACATAGCCTTGCCGTTAACATCACCGACTGCATAAATATTTTCAAC
>CAZTEH010000210.1:0-1955 GCA_964612345.1 uncultured Oscillospiraceae bacterium
TTTGTATTGGCTACACTAAACCGATTCTTGATTTTCTTTTCCATTATCCCATTCCCGGTGGAATTCATTACTGACTCGGCGGAAAAGGTTCTGTCCGTCCATACCTCGGTGATCGGATTCTTTGGTACGGTACTTTAAATTGTCATCTAAATAAACCTTTTCCATCTGCTTTTCATTTGTCGTTGAATTTCCGTAATTCAGTTTTTATTCAGGGTGTCATTTGCCACCGCGATAATATCGAGCCGATAAGCCTCATTTTTATATTCCAAAAGCGTTTTGTAGTCGATCTCCGCCTGGCGGGAATAACCCGCTGTTTCAACCTTCAAAAATTTCTCCTTCTCGACCTCCAGTCTGCTCGCAATGTAGGCTAATCCGTAAGGATCCTGTTCATAATACTTATTGATGATAAATACTGATATTCCAATGCCCAGATCATCCAGGACCGTTCGGTTCTTTTCATATCTCCTGATTACCGATTCCTGCTGCGTCGCAATGAGGAAGACTTCCTCGGAAACGGATATGGTTCCGATGGCAAGGCCGTTATCCAATTCATTTCCGCAGTCGGCAATGACCAGATCAAATTCAGGCGCCACCTCTTCCAGCAGATAGTTCGCCATTTCCGGATGATAATAACGTTCCTCTGTTTCATTGGAAATCCCCGCCATGATATAATAGTTCCCCTTATGCGTGCAGGTCTTTAAAAAATCATCACCACTGATCATTTTATTATCGATGTGGAACTTCATCGAATCGATACCCACAGGTGCTTCCCGGATATATTCGGTGCTCTCCCTGCCGTTCATGGCGATGAGCAGGATTTTCAGATTCGGATGATTGGCCGATATGATTTCGGCAACCGATTGGGATATCATTGTCGTACCGACTTTATGATCCGCTCCGTGAAAAGAAAACAAGTTATGAAGCAATTTGATCCCCCCTCTGAACGATGATCAATGCTGCAGGAGTGATACCATTGACACAGTTTACCAGATTCTCATACTCGCGAAAGGTTGAAATAATCTCGATATGATCAATAACAGAAGTGCTGTCCGTCCTTTCAAGAATATCGTTCGCAGCGCCTCCTTCCGCTTCCTCCACCGCATTTCTTACCTCTCTCTCTGATGCATCCTTCACAAAGGCGATCCGGAACGTTCCCAGAAGACCGAAACCGTTGCTGCCATATATGTCTACAATATCCCCTCTTCTTAGAGCGCTGCTTCGCATGGCCACCCAGCCCGGATCGATCACAAAGATGGATTCACCCCGATCCAGATAAAAATCGTTCTCCCTGAAATATTTCACAAGGATCTGATCATTTTTCGCAATTAGCTGCGAAGCCATCTTGCCCTGAATAAGCGCCATATCCCCTGGAATGAGCGCCTCCTCCAGCATGTTGGTCTTTGGAACGCCCTTCAGGATAAACATACTGCTGTCGACCATGATTCCTTTTTTTATTTCTTCCTTTGCAACAAGAACCTCCTCCAACAGAATCGTTTCCCGGCCTTTCCATTCCCAGAAGAATAGCCCTGCAATGGATAAAAGAATTAACAGGAGGCCTAAAACAGACCTAAGTTTTCTCAATTTGTACACTCCTTCATTCGACGAATTGTAATATATTTCCATTTTGTATATTTATATTAATTCATGCTCATTGCGTTGTCAACTATTATTTACATATTTTCTATTTATTTACATGTTGCTTAGGAAATCTTGCAAATTATTATTGAATGCACAATGTGCATAAAAAAAGTGGCTAACGCCACTTCCGGTAGAAAACGGTAATTCCTACCGGATAAAAAAAGAGCCGAATTTATAAAATCGACTCTTTAGTATATTCCTGCTTATTTGGGCTCTACAATAAATGTTGGGGTGACCACCGAGAAAACGGTGATTACCCTGGCATTTTTTAATTTCATCAAAAAAAGGAAGGACAAAGAGAAAAAATCCTGTAGAAT
>CAZTEH010000211.1:0-1905 GCA_964612345.1 uncultured Oscillospiraceae bacterium
CCGGGTCATTTCAGAGGAGTCTGCACCGTTGTAATGAAGCTGTTTAATATCGTGAAACCGGACCGAGCCTATTTCGGTCAGAAGGACGCGCAGCAGGTTGCTGTGATCAAGAGAATGGTCAGAGACCTGAACATGGATATTGAGGTTACCGCGTGTGAAACGGTCAGAGAGGCCGACGGCCTGGCGAAAAGCTCCCGGAACGTTCATTTGAACCAGGAGGAGCGAAGAGCATCTGCGATCCTTCAGGAGGCCCTGCGGGCTGCAGAAAAGAAACTCATGGCAGGGATCATAACATCCGGTGAAATCCAAAAATCTATCAGAGAGAATCTCGCTTCCGAAGCGTCGGTAAAACTTGACTATGCCGAAATCGTCGACCTGGAAACGCTGCGCCCCGTCCAAAGAATAGAGGCGCCCGCCTTGGTTGCGGCAGCCGTCTATATTGGAAAGACAAGACTGATCGATAATTTTATATACGAAATTTAAGAATTAATTAATAAAACTGCCCTGGAGAATCTCCGGGCAGTTTGTTATAATGATCCCATTGATTTAAGTGCGGCGAGGGCCGCAGGGAGCGGCGTTGCCGTAAGGAAGGATCAATATATCATGCTTCGACGCTGCTCGCATGATATAATGATCCCATTGGCCTGCTCGCATGATATAATGGTTCGGGGAAGGGGAGTATTATGAGACGAAAGAAGAGAATACGGATCAATAAACGAAGAGCGGCGATCTCCCTGATCGTTTTATCAGCAGTCATAGCAGCAATCATAATGACTGTATACTTTTACGTCAGCAGCAAGCCCACCGAGCTTAGGGAACCGGTGTCCGAGGTTGGCGCCATTCCCGTCATAACGGACTTCATTCCCAAGGAAACCATGGAACGGCCCGGTCAGGAAAGAAAGATCAAATATATTGTCATTCATGAAACGGGGAACGCCGGGAGAAATGCCGATGCGGAATCCCATAACAATTATCTCCATGAAGAGGCGGACAACCAGCAAAAATCATGGCACTATACGGTGGACGACAATGAGATCTACTATCATATCCCTGATAATGAAATCGCCTTTCATGCCGGAGACGGACTGAGTAAAGACGGGGGCAATAGGAGCGGGATCGGAATCGAGATGTGTATCAACCCGGAGAACGATTACGAGCAGACATTAAAGAATACGGCAAAGCTCACCGCCATGCTGCTTGGGGCCTACGACCTGGAAATCGACAGTTTGAAGAAGCATGAGGATTTTTCGGGGAAGCATTGCCCGGATATTTTGTTGAATGAGGGAAGATGGGACGAGTTTGTCGACATGGTGAAGCAGGAATTAAAGACAGAATAAAAGTATTTTCAATCCGTGCCTATATTCTGCTCCATGTTATCCTCTCCCCAATCATACATCATTCCGAGGATCGGCAATAAGGTCGCGCCTTTCTCCGTCAGGGAGTATTCCACCTTTGGTGGGATTTGTGGATATTCCTTTCGAAGTATGATGCCTTTCTTTTCAAGTTCTTTCAGCTGAGTGCTCAGCATTTTATGGGTGATGCCGTTGATGTCGTTTGAGTTCCCCATAACGTTTCACCTTTTCCGTCATCAAGTAATAGAGGATCAAAAGCTTCCATTTTCCGCCGATGACGTCTAATGATTAAACCGGTAACAAAGAGCATCGAAGCGGATTTGTCATCCGAAATCATCGGAATCGTATTTCCGGTGTACCTTTGGGGCGTACCGGAAATGGTGCTGAAGTTTGCTGATAAACTGAAAGAGAATCATGCCGTACGGTATATTTTTGCAATAGCAACTTATAAATCAGATGCCGGAGATGCCCTGGGGCAGCTCAGACGGAAAACGAATAAGATCGGGTCAAAACTATCGGCAGGCTTCACCATAAGCATGCCGGGAAACAATAT
>CAZTEH010000212.1:0-1790 GCA_964612345.1 uncultured Oscillospiraceae bacterium
TGCAATTGCAAGGCGCATATCTATTCTATATTAAATTATTGCTTCGGAATTAGGGTATGTCTGTGATTATCTCAAAAAATAGCAATTTGATTCAACATGAACTATTTTTGTTGTGTTGCAGCCCGATTTCGTATAAACTTATAATAAATCATATGAGTGGAACTATAATTTAAAATGGGGACAAAAATGATCAGAGAACAAAGAATCAGTCAAATAAAGGCTGCATTAAAGCAAGACGGCATAATTTCCGTGCATGAATTAACAAAATCACTAGGCGTTTCCCGATCTACGGTACTGCGTGATCTGCACGAATTGGAAAAAAACAATGAATTAAGGTGCACAAGAGGCGGTGCCGTGGCCATCAAGCACAAGACGTCTTACGAACCTCCTTTCAATGTTCGTAAAGACTATTATACTGACGAAAAGAAACGGATTGTCACTGCCGCCATGACCTTGATTCAGGAAAAAGAAACCTTGCTCCTGGACAGCGGAACCACCGTTTACGCCCTTGCACAAGAACTAAAGGATTCTAAAAATCTTTATATCGCAACCAATGATTTAAACAGCGCTATGATACTTGCCGGAAATCCCGATATAAGCCTGATCGTTCTGGGCGGCACTCTGAGAAATAGCCACTACTCTTTGAACGGCTATTTTACGGAAGGTATGATTTCACAGATTCACGCAGATAAAGTTTTTTTGGGCGTGGATGCTGTTGATTTCAACATCGGATTCATGAATTTCTCCATTGATGAAATTCAGACGAAGCGCCTGATGATACAGGCATCACACGAAGTTATCGTGCTTTGTGACCATTCCAAGTTTGAAAGTGTGGCATTTACAAATATATGTTCCTTTAAAGATGTAGACCTAATTATCACCGGAAAAGAAATCGATAAAACAATACTGGAAAAATTAAAAGAGTGCGATGTACGGGTTATGACTGTTTGACCAGGTTTTATTTGAGACTTCCAGATTGTAGACAAATCCCATCAAAGGAAAATGCTATTGATGGGATTTTCTTTTTTTAAAAACAGATTTTGGCCAAATTTTAAAGTGACCGTCGTCATATTTTCAGCTGTTTATTTTCCCGAAAGAAATTCCGTCTCTGTTTTCCATTTTTCCGTATAGAGCTTCTATCACTTCCTCATATTTTATTCCGACAGCTGACCGTTTCAGCTTCAAATTCGCGGTGAGATCGCCGCCTGCAATGGAAAGGTCCTCGGCCAGAATTACCCATCTCTTGATCTGCTCCGGATGGGAAAGCTGCTCATTGACTTTCCTTATCCCGTCTTCAACTGCGGCAGTGACAGCCGGTTCATCAGCCGGACAGCCCCAAAGGAGGGCAATGCAGTACGGTCTGCTATCGCCGTAAAGCATAATATGATCGATCTCCGTAGCTTCCCTGAGCATCAATTCAATTTTCACGGGATTGACATTCTTGCCGTAGGAATCAATGATCATTTCCTTTTTACGGCCGCTGAGTACAAGGTAATTGTCATCGGTCAGCAATCCATAATCCCCCGTATGCAGCCAACCGTCGGCCAGGTGCGATTTGTCTCCATCCTTCGGCTTATCTTCACCCATATAATATCCATTCATAACTTGAGGTCCTTTGACTAGCACTTCCCCATCATCGGCGATCCGAATATGCGTATCCGGAAGAGGTTCTCCCACCGTGTCAGTCCGATTGGCCATAAAGCGGTTCAGTGTGATCAAAGGCGCTTCCGTCAGACCGTAAGCATTATGGACTTCGATTCCGATGGACCGGAAATTCTTTAAAAGTCCGG
>CAZTEH010000213.1:0-1778 GCA_964612345.1 uncultured Oscillospiraceae bacterium
GAGACCTTTGCACAAATCGTCGCATTTTTCATATTTGCAGGACTGATTTGTTGGTGAATAGTTGATTATTAAAAGATAACATATTGTATTTACTTGACAAATAACGATTATTCTGCCATAATTCTTTCAAATACATGCTTTTGGAGGAACAATGGGCTTCAAGAAAATGCAATCCAACTTCACCTTCACCGATATGTCTCTTTTCCCTCACATGGAAAAGAATCGGGCTCTCAAAAGGATGGAGCAGATCAATGCCATCGTGGACTGGTCTAGAATCGAGACTTTGCTTACAAGATCCTATCCCGTCGGGAAGAGTGCCAGAGGACACGAAGCTTACCCACCTGTTCTTCTTATGAAATGCCTGCTCCTTCAACAATGGTTTCACATCGATTCCGATCCGGAGTTGGAAACTCAAATCAACGATAGAACCTCTTTCAAAAAGTTCCTGGGACTTTCTATGGATGACCCTGCGCCTGATCATTCCACATTCTCCCGGTTCCGTGGTCGATTCTCCCACGATACCATGCGCATGATCAACAATGAGCTCCTTAACCAATTTGCTTCTAAAGGCTTAACCATCAACGAAGGCGTAGCCATCGATGCCCGCCTGGTTCAGTCGGCCAGTCATCCCATCAGTAAAGAGAAACTGGAAGAAGAAAAGCAAAAAAGAGCTACACCCACGGGAAATCTTGATAAGAATGGGAACATCCTGAAGTTTTCCCGCGATATTGATTCCGACTGGACGGTCAAAAATAATATCCCTCACTACGGTCTTAAAGAGCATGCCGCCGTCGATACCAACTACGGATTCGTTCTTGCTACGGAAATGACTCCGGCTTCCCATCATGACAGTCCCTATCTTCCGTTGTGTATTGCCGGCAGCTGCCATACCAAGGACCCCATCAAGAAGGTCTATGCCGATAAGGGGTACTTCGGAAAGAACAACAGAGATTTTCTTCATATGAACAAAATCGCTGATGGTATCATGACCAAGGCCGTCCGGGGTACAGCATTAACGCCCTTCGAGAAAGAACGTAACAAGGGCATCTCCAAAGTCAGGTATATTGTGGAACAGTATTTTGGAATCTCTCATCTCCGCAACAACGCCTTCCGGGCCAGATTCACCAGGTTACTGAAGAATGCCATCGACACCCTCTTCAGGCAAATGGCCTTCAATCTGCTCAAGGGAACCAAAGTACTCAAAACAGCATAGGAAAGGAGGAAGATCGCCATCTCTCGAGAAAGCAGGCTAAACTGCCCAAAAGATGACCGACAACGGAGGTAAAATGAACTCTTCATAGCAAAACTAGCAGCCCCCGCTGTTCTATCGGCTGGGCAATTAATCTCTGTCCCATAAAAAATCGGTCCCAAAATCGATCAGCATCCTAATAACATTCTATTCAAAGCTCTCAACATATCATTTGAATTGTCTGAGACAGTGGGTACAGGTGTTTAAACGGCGTGATCCGGCCTACCGAGACCATGGAATTGAAGTGGGAACTTCAATTCGATTGTCATTACCTATCCTATTCCTGTATGCTGCTTTTCTCAGACTTTCGATGCAAGGCTCCTGCTGAGTTGAGGAGTGGAGACACTTGCGGATTTAACTGAAAGGAGGTTGGAGATTGGATCGAAAGACAAAAGAGCAGGTCGTTGCGGATCTACACGAGAAACTTAAGGATTTTAAACTGGCGGTTCTCGCTTCCTACAGCGGATTGGATGTTGAGAGGCTGACGACGTTAAGAAACAGCCTGCGCAAATCCGACGCAGAAGTGAAG
>CAZTEH010000214.1:0-1746 GCA_964612345.1 uncultured Oscillospiraceae bacterium
GCTTCCATCGGACTTTTGCATTTTTGCAAATTCCGTTCCAACAGAACGCCTCAAATCCTTACCGTGTTTATCGGATACTTCTTTGATCTCATTTACGCTAAGCAAAAAAACCTTGTCCTCCGTATCTGGGCTGCCTTCACTGTTTTCCGTGCAATAAGTCGTCTTTATAAACTTCTTTTCAGCGGCAGAGAATGCTGTGTTAAAGAATTCTTCATTCAGCCACATGCGCAAATCACAGTCATGCCACGTAATATCAACGCAATCACGCCACTTAATATCCACTGACTTGCCGTGGTATCGCTTGCAGTCCAAAATATCCTCGCTCAAAATGAATAGCTCGCTCTTTGAATTGTGCAGCACCCGCCACTTTATCGGTGTTCTGTCCGCACCGGTTACCGTATGGGGATAAGTGCCAAAAGTAATAATTTCGCCGGAATTTGCGTTCCGGCAACATTCTACTAAGTTCATATTGTTATCCTCCTGCACAAAGACCTTCTAATCCAAGTTCTTAATGAAGGCTATTATCCGCCCTGCTTCCTTAAAGCCATTACTCGTATGAAAATCATAGCTGACCTTATTATCCAGACCCGTATCAGATCCTATTTGTCTGCATCCTTTATCCTTCAACCATTGCTCACCTGAATTCAATAATTTTCTTGATATTCCCATTCTCCGATAATTGGGTTTAACGTATATTCCTTCGATATAGCCTGTTGGGCTTGATTCCGCTCCTTCAACATAATCTGATCTGATTGATAAATGTATAAAAGAAATGGGTTCATTATCCCTACAAAATAATAGCACTTTGTCCTTATCCGACTTGAATATATTTAAAAAGTCATCCTTAAGAACTTCATATTCATTGTCCGGCCATAAATCTAAAGCCATCATTGCTAAATCATCAAGATACTGTTCAGCAGCTTCAATAATAAATTCCATCGTAATGAATTCATTCTCTTTTTCAGCTTCCTGTTTCGATTCATATATGACAAACCCAGGTTCGCTATGAATCCTATCAATGAGCAATTTGATGGCATCAGGGTCTTTTGAGAGACTTAATGTTTCCCCTATTTCCTTTTGCCTTTCAAAATACTGTCCATCTTCTCCTATTTGCTCTTCCATGTCATTGAGATCATACGGCATGCCTTGTTGTTCACATTCGATGACCCGTCGCCAATACGGATAGTAATTTACCAGTGAGAAGAATTCCTTCATGTTTTCTGTGATTCTCCCATGTGTCCCTTTAATGCTATTGATGAATACGACAGGAAATACTTTGTCCTCTATGTCTCCTAAGCCGTTTAGAGTGCCGAAGTAATTACCGCGACTGTCATATGCAAAGAACCAAATGATTGGAATCGGATAAATATTGAACCCTCTTACTTTTTGTTCTGTCAGGAAGCATATATCACAATTTTCTTTAATCTGCCTGAAAATAGCTTGGTTTTCCTCATACTCTGAAATGTAATTGAATGCTTTTCCAGATGGGATAATTTCCATGCCACCTGCGATGTTCACACCCGGAATTTGTTGTCGTCCATCACAATCAAATAGCAGCCGCTTATTAACCATGGCAACACCTCATGTTCTGATTTTATTCGACGCACGATGCGGTGGCCGCCTTTTCCACACATGTTATAATAACGGTCCGCATTGCCTACGCCCGCGAAACGGCAGGAGAATCTCGACTACTATTTCATTTCCCGTGGTTTTTCACAGTTGCTGCCGATCCCTTTATGGACGTTT
>CAZTEH010000215.1:0-1649 GCA_964612345.1 uncultured Oscillospiraceae bacterium
TTCCGGTAAATCACAGGCAGGAATGTTTCAATCTCTTCGTCCAGCTCGACATTCTCCATACGGTCGATGTGATGAAAAAGCTTCTTTTCGCATACCTGAGAGCCTGTAGGAACTTTTGCCTGTGCAAATTCACGGCCGATCATTTGTTCAATCTGACGGATCTTGAATTTCTCTTTCAGGTTTATAATCGAAACGCAGATTCCCAGTTTATCAGCCCTGCCGGTGCGTCCGCTCCGGTGAACATAGACTTCCGAATCGTCGGGCAGATTATAATTGATGACATGGGTAAGGTCGTTTACATCCAGGCCACGGGCCGCCACATCGGTTGCAACCAGCATCTGCAGGTTTCCGCTTCTGAAGCGGTTCATTACATGATCGCGCTGTGCCTGTGACAAATCGCCGTGCAGCGAATCGGCATTATAACCATCGCGGATCAGTGAATCTGCAATCTCCTGGGTTTCAATGCGGGTGCGACAAAATATGATGGCATATATCCGCGGGTTGAAATCCGCAATTCTTTTCAATGCGGCATAACGGTCGCGGGCATGCACCAGGTAGTACATGTGTTTTACATTGGCCGTGCCCGAATTACGTTTCCCTACTGTTTTAATAACCGGCTTGGTCATATATTTTGTCAGGATACGTTCAACCTCTTCAGGCATGGTGGCCGAAAAAAGAAGGGTGTATTTTTCTTCGGGTGTGCATTCCAGAATCGTATCAACATCTTCCTGGAAGCCCATGTCGAGCATTTCATCGGCTTCATCGAGCACCACCCAGCCTACCTGGCTCAGGTCGACCCTTTTTCGCCGGATCATATCATTCAAACGGCCGGGTGTGGCCACAATAACCTGTGGTCCTTCTGCAAGTTGCCTGATCTGCAGCTCAATGCTGGCACCGCCATATACAGCTGCCACTTTAATTTTGGGAATAAGCTCAGCGTAGCTCCGGAGGTCGCGCGAAATCTGAAGGCAAAGTTCCCGGGTAGGACACAATACAAGTGCCTGGGCCTTTTTCAGGTCCGGATCAACATGATGTAATACGGGTAATCCGAAGGCTGCAGTTTTGCCGGTTCCGGTCTGGGCCAGGCCAACTTAATCCGATGGGTTTTCAATAAGTGTCGGGATTACTTCAGCCTGAACAGGCATGGGTTCTTTAAAACCCAGGGCTTCAACCGCCTCCAGAAGCAACGGGTTTAAGCCAAGTTGTTGAAAATTAAGCATAAAATAGGTTAGAAATCAGCGTGCAAAGGTAGACTTTAAATGCATCCCTTTTCAATAATGAACAAATAAAGTATGTTATTATTCCTTTCCGGTCTTTGCCTATTTTGTATCTTTGTTCCATTATAAAAACTTGTCACAATGATCCGATTTTTCAGGGGTAATTGCATTTACGCCGTTGGTTGCCGGGAAGAACTCAGGGGCAGCGATAGACAGAAACTCAGCTGGTTGTTCGGTGGAGCCGAATGTCTTGAAGCCCGGTCTGTATCGGGCTTTTTTATTGGTCCTCGCCGCGAGATGATTACACCATGGAGCACCAATGCCGTAGAGATTACCCAGAATATGGGTGTCCTGGGGATATTCAGGATTGAGGAATACAGGGAAGTGCCGGCAATGAGTGCAATGTTTGATCGGATGCTGCAGGTGATCAAT
>CAZTEH010000216.1:0-1647 GCA_964612345.1 uncultured Oscillospiraceae bacterium
GGACATTTTCAAAATCGCTTGACATAAATTTTTAGGGTCCTACTGCAAATTCTGCAAAAATTTGCAGCTGATAAATGATATGTCATATGTTTAGAATTGAGCTACTTTTTAATAACTCTTGCATTATAGAATCCGAATTTCTCTTGATTAATTCAATTTGGTTTAAATCAGATTATTTTAATGTTAAATTATATTAAAATTCACCAAATAAACTTGCCATATTTTCAACATATGATAAAATAATATCAACGTTATGGTAACATTTGATTTTATATCACAATATTCATGACCTCATGTTTATTGTTTAGGAGGGAAAATTATGTCACAATTAAAAGGCGCTTGCCTTATCGGTCAGTCCGGAGGACCAACTTCGGTAATCAATGCCAGTGCACTCGGCTGTATCGAGGCCGCTTTAAAATCCGAAAATGTAACACGTGTTTATGGTGCTGCTCACGGAATCAAAGGCGTTTTGAATGATCGTCTTTACGATATGAATCTGGAAGATCCCAAGGAACTGGAGCTGATGCGGTATACTCCATCATCCGTTTTAGGAACCTGCAGATATAAGCTGAAGGATTTTTTAGTCGATGATGAAGATTACAGACGTATCCTGGAAGTTTTCCAAAAGTATGATATCCGGTTTTTCTTCTATAACGGCGGAAATGATTCCATGGATACCTGCAGCAAAATCAGCAGCTTTCTGTCTCAGAACAATTATGAATGCAACGTGATCGGTATCCCCAAAACCATTGATAACGATCTGGCCTGTACCGACCATTGTCCGGGATACGGCAGCGCTGCAAAATATATCGCAACCACATGCATGGAGGTTTACCGGGATGCCATGGTTTATGACACCGGCTCGATCACTGTACTGGAGATCATGGGAAGAAATGCAGGCTGGCTTACTGCCGCATCCGCACTCGCTACTTACAAAGGGATGGGACCCGATTTGATCTATCTGCCTGAAATTCCGTTTGATCTGGCTGACTTCATTTCCGACGTCACCAGAATCTATGATCGAAAGGGCGATGTTCTGGTTGCCGTATCGGAGGGTATCGTAGATAAGAACGGGACTTATATCTCTTCTTACTTCTCGGATACTTCCAAAGATAGGGACGCTTTCGGCCATGCTCAAATGGGTGGTCTGGCATCCAGTCTTGCCAACTTTGCAAATGCCAAGATAAAAGCCAAGGTCAGGGGCATCGAATTCGGTTTGATCCAGCGCTGTGCAGCACACTCCGCATCCGAAACCGACGTAAACGAAGCCTATATGGCCGGAGAAGCCGCATTCAAAGCAGCGGAATCCGGTGAAACCGATAAGATGGTTGCCTTTGAAAGAGGTGCAGGTCCGGAATATTCCTGCAAAACCGTTTTAGTTGATCTTGTAGATGTCGCAAACGTTGAAAAAAAGATTCCAAGAGAATGGATCAACGAAGCAGGAAACGGGTTGCTCCAGCCGTTCATCGATTATGCACTTCCACTGATTCAGGGGGAAAGCAAAGTCCCTATGGAAGATGGAGTTCCAAGATTCGCAAACCTGAAGAAGGTTTGTACACGCGACAGATAACATCGATTGACCCACTCTTAATAATCGAGTAGGAGGAAAATTTGAATAGCGATATTCAAATTTTCCGACCTCTCACA
>CAZTEH010000217.1:0-1617 GCA_964612345.1 uncultured Oscillospiraceae bacterium
CCCTGCCATTATATCTTCCGCCTCAACAATCACGTCCTTCGTAGAAGGGTCTTCCGTGATCTTTGCAACCTTCCCTTTTGTTAGAGTTACATTAGGGTCGTCCTTTACCTTCCAGTAGAATTGTTCGTACCTGCCGGGTGTTCTGATGTCTATATAGAATATCTGCGCCCTGGAATCAGGATACTGTTCTCTCAGATATGTGGCCTGCTTCAGAGAAGCCATGCAGCATATAAACGAACAGTATGGAAGATGGTTTTCATCCCTGCTTCCAGCACACTGGACAAACGCTATGTTTTTTACCTCTTTTCCGTCAGACGGCCTGAGAATCTTTCCTGCGGTGGGGCCGTTAGGAGATGCAATCCTTTCCATCTGCATATTAGTCACTACGTTCTGGATTTTTCCGGCGCCGAGGATATCAAGCCTTGTAGTGTCATATAAATCCCAGCCTGTTGCAAGCACAACTGCGCCAACATTAAGATTAACCGTCTCAGATTTCATGTCAAGTTTAATCGCATCATACTTACATGCAGCAACGCATTTTGCGCATGACGCTCCCTTACAATGCTTCTCATCTATCGCGTACTTGAAGGGAAAAGCCTGATTATGAATAATATAAGCAGCCTTTGTCTTATCAAGTCCAAAATTAAACTCATTCGGCATTTCAACAGGACATGCTTCGGTGCAGGCATTGCATCCGACACACTTGTCATTCACATATCGAGGCTTAACCTTTATGGCTACATCATAATTCCCTTCCTCGCCTGAGATTTTTTCAACTTCCGCAAGGGTGTAAAAAGCTACATCTGCATTATTTTTCATCCTCTTGAAATTTATCTCAAGTCCGCAGTTTGGAGGGCACAGCTTCGGAAAGTATTTATTAAGCTGCGCAACCCTGCCGCCAAGAAATGGCGTCTTTTCAACTATAACAGCGCTGCTGCCGGCTTCTGCCGCCTCAATAGCAGCAGTCAATCCGCTCATGCCTCCGCCGATTATTAAAACTTTTTTATTCTCTGCCATCTTTATCCTCCTTAAAGGCAGTAAGCATTTCTCTTTAGTCTATTGTCATTTCTGCGAAAACAGGAATCCATATTTTCTCCTCTGGATTCCCACTTTCGTGGGAATGACAAACGAGAACGTTTACTAACTAAAAACTTTTTTACATCTTGCCATAAACTTATGGGGAGGGCACAGCCCTCCCCATTTAACATCACCTACTTGTACATCTGAACGTACGGCACCTTCTTTAACTCCCATGTATTGGTCTCTGCAGTGTACTTGGAGTTTGTAAAGCATTTCCAGTTCGTATCGTCAATCATGTTGAAGTCGCCCCTGTAGTAGTAACCGGGGTATCTGGTCTCCTCTCTGAAAAGGATATGTCTTGCATGTGCCTCAATCGTCAGAATTCTGTGGTAGTTTTCAAAGCATCTCAAGAGCTCATGGAGGTCTTTTGCTGCCATCTTGTTCGCATCCTCTTTGAGCATCTCAAGCTTCTGTAAGCCTGCTTCAAGCATGGTCTTTGAGGTCATATACCAGGTTGAGACACCGGCGAAGTATTCATCGGAGATCTTCATGAGTCTTGCCTGAAGCGCCTTTGGTCCGATATAGTTCGGGTTGACG
>CAZTEH010000218.1:0-1565 GCA_964612345.1 uncultured Oscillospiraceae bacterium
CCGCTAGTAACCTCATATTTTGTTAATTTCCTCTTTTAATTTAGCAACATTAGGATGAATGTAGATTTCGGCCGTGGTAGAGTATTTTTTGTGTCCTATAATTTGCTGCAAATTCTCAATACCTGCATCAGCTTTGGACATCATGGTTGCAAAAGTGTGGCGCGTGGAGTGTGGTGTTTTTCCTTCAATACCTAGTCTTTTCATAACAGGGTTAAAGTCTCGACTTCGGAAGTTATCTTTATCCCTATTGCCTGAATACCCATCAATGAGCCGCCCACCATTCGGAGCTGTATCTTGGTCATTCGCAAAAAGCAATTCGATTTCATCCTCTCTGAAAATTGGCTTGCTCTTCTTGACTAGTTTCGGCAGTGTGGTATACTCAGCAAAGTTTGTCTGGATGATTTCTTGTACTATGCCCCAGTCACAGATTTGCTTTGCAAGAGATTTACACTTTTCCATGGTTGAACGGCTCTTGCCCTCACTAAATTGTTTGTCGATTATCTGCCGAAAGTCTGATGTTCGTAATTCTCGAAGTTTTGCATTCTTTATCTCCGAAAAATATTTATAGACATATTGATACCCATCAGCCGTGTCGTCCTCGATGTTCTTTGAGTGAGCCTCATTCCAACTAGTGTACGCTTCTCCAAAGGTCGTGTTAATGCGTTCATCAATGCTTTTACGCCTGTATTTTTCCAGAACTTCCAACGCCTCTTGTTTTGTGTTGTAGTATCCGATAATTATCCTATTCTTGGGCGCTACCCAAGGCTTTTTCCGTCTTCCCGGCAGTTTGTATACTGTTCCAGTTCCGTTACCACGTTTTAGAGGTTTTCGCGAGTTATCTGCTTGTTTCTTTCCGCAAACAAGACAATACACAGCATCTTCCGGAAGGGTGACCTTACATTTTTTACAGTTCGTATGTTACACCTCCAATGAAATTCAATCACTAACAGGCTACGTATTATATCAGCTTGCATTGCCCTGTCCAACCTCGCATATCCATTCCTCAAACTTATTGGTATAAATTTCAAATACTCGTTGCTTGTCACAGTGAATGCATATAGCGAACGAATACTTGCCTTGCTCAATTCCCTTTGCGATAGTGATTTTCCGGTTTTAATGCCATACTCTCGCATTCTTATCGTAAGCTCTTGCAGTGTCATGGTTTCAACGACCATTTAAATTCTCCTCTCATTCGTAGTCTCTGAACTAACGGTAATCTTTGCTCGACTATACCAGTCCCAAAATGCGTGTTCTGCTATCAATCGACGATTCCCATTTTGTATATACTCAATTTCTCCATCCACAAGTAGCTTTCTAAGGCGGTTCTCACCGAGGCCACTAATTTTGCTCATCTGCTCTACCGTCATGAGCATTGGCCTCATCGGCGATACGGCAACTTTTTGTCCTATCGCTTCCATTAATACCCCTCCTTTATTATTGGATCAAATGGATTTGGGAATTTTCAATTGTCAAGGAGCAAACCTTACACTTGATAAGTCCACCATTGAATGTTATCACACTTATCTTATGTAAGTCAATATGTTTGTGTATTTCTTCTTATATTG
>CAZTEH010000219.1:0-1541 GCA_964612345.1 uncultured Oscillospiraceae bacterium
TCTGACTATCATGGCGAGCCTTGCGCAGCAGGAAAGTCAATCACTAAGCCAAAATGTCAAATTGGGACTTCAATACAGATACCAACAAGGGCAAGTGCAGGTAAACCATAACCGTTTCCTCGGCTATACTAAGGATGAAGACGTCCATTTAGTGATCGAACCCGAAGGTTCAGAAGTGGTGAAACGCATCTACCGGGAATACCTAGAAGGGGCAAGCTTGATAGAAATTGCCCGTGCCTTGATGGAAGACGGCATTCCAACATCGGCGGGCAAAGAAAGATGGAGACCGGAAACCATCAAAAAAATCCTGCAAAATGAGAAATATATAGGTGACGCTCTTTTACAGAAGACCTATACCGTGGATTTTCTTTCGAAAAAGCGAGTGAAGAATGATGGCATTGTTCCCCAGTATTATGTAGAAAATAATCATGAAGCCATTATACCGCGAGACTTGCATATGCAGGTGCAGGAAGAAATGGAACGTAGGATCAATATCAACAGTGGACAGAGTGGAAAGAAGCGCATCTACAGCAGTAAGTACGCATTATCAACGGTTGTGGTCTGCGGATATTGTGGGGATATTTTTCGAAGAATTCATTGGAACAACCATGGTTGCAAGTCAGTGGTTTGGAGATGTGCGAGCAGACTTGACAAAACAGCAGCAGATTGTTCGGCTAGAACGATAATTGAATCGGATTTGAAGAAAGCGGTGGCTGAAGCAATCAATAAGGTCTTTGGGGCAAAAACAGAGTTCATGGGCATCTTAAACAGAAATATAGCTGTGGTAATGAACCAGGTCGACGAAATCGCCATTGCTGAAATTGACAAGAAATTGGGGCAGCTGCAAAAAGAACTGCTGAGGCTCGCCAACCGCAAAGAGGACTATTCAGTTATTGCTGATGAAATCTACCGCCTAAGAGGTGAAAAAGAAGCGGCTATGGTAAAGAACGCCGGGTATGCAAGTCAGAAACAGCGAATTTCCGATATGACAGAATTTTTGAAACAGCAGAAATGTAATGTGGAAGAATACGATGAACAACTTGTCAGAAAACTGGTCGATATAATTACCATCTTTGATGAAAAGCTTACCGTCACCTTTAAATCGGGATTGATGGTGAATTTAGAAATGTAAAGTCATAGGATAAGCAAAAATTTATTTTTTTGTGTTCTTCATCAAATCTTCATATTTATTGGGTATATATTAAATGAAGGATAATCACTCAAGATGTTGAAGGCAATTGCTCAAATAATCTTGAGACAAGGAGGAAACAATGAAAAAATTAATAGCAACAATGGTGATACTAATATTAGTGATGGCATCTATTACTGCCGCATACGCAGACAGTACATCGACCATTAAGAGTATTGATGCCGTCGTAAGCGATATTAGAGCAGAACTTGCACTCAAAGCAACAGATCCGATAAACCCTGATAAGGTCAGTAATGACCTGCTCGAACAGCTGGGCGACTCCGTAATGGAGGCAATGCTTGGTAATCCTGATTTGGCCGAACAGATGGATGCGAGTATGGGTGGGGATGGG
>CAZTEH010000220.1:0-1528 GCA_964612345.1 uncultured Oscillospiraceae bacterium
GTTTATAATTTCATTCAATGTAACATTTTGATTTCTGAATCTGGCTGTGCTTTTTCTTTTTTCAGACGAATTGCCAGCTGAGCACCATTACTCTAAAAGTGTGTATATTTTAATCTCGCTGATTTTGTTGTCAACGATTGTAAATCCCATTGAATCAAAGTGGTCGACAGGACTATAAAGGTAGTAATCGCTATCCGGCACTAAGGTTGCTTCGGGATATTCTTCTTTAAGCTTATCTAAGCTGTCTCCAACCTTTATTAATCTTGGAGTGGTATACTTTGGATCGGTAACCTCGATTTGATATACATAAAATTTATCCTTTTCCTCCAAGGTATTAATGGTTTTTATAATCATCCCGGGAAATTTATATTCATTGGTCGTTTTCCCGATATGAGGATCCATGTTATCCTCCGCAGTGTAGATATGAGTTTTTTTCTCTTCTGCTGTTCCAAATAAATCCACCAATATCTCTTCATTCGCATCGCCAGAAATCTGCAGCTTGTTTCCCTCATATTGAATGGCAAGCTCTTTCAATTTCGTATTCCCCGTTGTTGGCGTTTCCCCTTCGTTTTCTTCTTCCTCTAGGTCAATTGGATCCACGTGATCTGGACCCTCTGTATTCGTTTGACATGCTGCAAAACCTGCTATGCACAAGACTGCAATCAATATCACCGCGATTCTCTTTGATATTATTTTCATATAATTCCTCCTCTACTTTACTTATGCGTATGATTATGCCTATTGAATTTTATACCCAATAGTAAGACTTTAAAGCTCCCCTTATTGTTCCCAAAATTGAGGTGCAAGAATATCGTCGATCGCTTTTGCAAGTTCACGTTTAAATTCTTCCTCTGTCGGCATATATAACTTATAGTTAGATGCATAAATCTGATTATTATCTTCGGGTAACGTGTATTTAACAACCGAATCACTTTTATCGGCACAGAGGATAATACCAATTGGAGGGTTGTCCCCTTCATTCATTAGTTCTCTTGTATAATAGTTCACATACATTTGCATCTGTCCGATATCCTGATGTGTAAGTTTACCAACCTTTAAATCAATAATAACAAAACACTTTAGAATATAATTATAGAAAACAAGATCAATGTAATAATGTTCCCCATCGAACGTAATCCGCTTTTGTCTCGCCACAAAAGAAAAACCTCTGCCTAACTCTAATATGAATTTCTGCAAGTGGTTGATCAAGCCTTGTTCGATATCTTTTTCGTAAAGATTCGAAGTCTGATGCAAACCCAAGAATTCAAGCACATATGGGTCTCGGATAATGTCCTTTGCATCGAAGCCTTGCTCCAAGGTATGAAATTTCATTTCTTACGCTGTCTTGATCCTGGCTGGACAATAATCTTTGGTAATAAAAGCTATTAATTTGTCGCTCCAGCTGCCTAGTACTCCAATTTGATTTAGAGCATTCTTCTAGATAAAATTCCCGAGCCACAGCATTTTCAACCTTTAAAAGCATTCTATAATGTGTCCAGCTCAATTGGTCACGCAGTGCGTGACTATT